>NZ_JAQPOK010000001.1 GCF_030068445.1 Roseofilum halophilum BLCC-M91
ATGATAGAGACTTAAACGCGGCTAGAAATATAAAATCAGTTGGGGCATCAACTGATTCGTTAGGCGATGTCAGACAGTCCCAGACTGCTATTGCTGTTTGAGCGGAGAATCCCCACGCCTTTAGGCTGGGGAGTATGTCAATCCAGACATAGGAAAAGGCTTACCATAGGAGTTGGTGGGTGGGGTTAGACGATGAGGCTACAGAAGCGCTCTAATCATGCCAAAATTTCTGCAACCGCAAACTCGATATCGGGAAATAATTGCACCGCAATGTCTCCTTCTTCTAAGCGTTGCACCTGCTGATAGCCTTCTGGAGTCGGTTGTCGATAGACTTCTAAACACCGTTCGGGAATATTGAGCAGCCAAACCTCCGGAATTTGGGCTTGTGCATACAGGGGAATTTTGATGTCGCGATCGCCCTGAAGCGTTGTATCTGCCACTTCTACCAGTAAAAATATATCCTCCGGTTGCGGATGTCCACCCTGATAAAAATCAGCACGGGGACGCGCCAGGCATAAATCTGGTTCTGGCTCAGAAGTACTATCTAATACGACTGGATCTTGTACTCTCACCAATACTCGTTTGCCGAATTGCAAGATAAATAACTGATTCAGGCGATTGACGTAAGAGGCATGAATTGGGCCAATAGGGGACATTTGGATAATTTCTCCTCGGATTAATTCTGTGCGATCGCCTTCGGGTAAAATCCCAGTTGTACCCATTTTCTGGTACTCGTCTACCGTAAATAACCGCTTCAATAAAACTGACATGGCTCCATCCTAGTTAAACCCATGCCCTATTTTACTGGGGATAGGGAGATGGGGAGATGGGGCATTACTACCCGCAGCACGATAAAATAGTCAACCGTAGGCAATTTAGAACTTCGTGATGACCTCAACTCCCTTTTCATCTTCAACCTCAAGTCCTACCCTAGAAACGGTTACCCTCAAACCCAGCTACCGGATACCCTTGGTGCTGGTGCTGTTGTCCATTCCTCTGGGAGCCGTTCAAATTGGATTAAGTGTGGCGATCGCCCTCTTTGGGTTATTCTTAACCCTACAAACGACCACGATCCGCCTAACCTTTACCGAAACAGCCCTAGATGTCTACCGTTCGGGTAAACCAATTCGCCAATTTCCGTACCAAGAGTGGGAAAATTGGGAAATCTTTTGGGACAAATTGCCCATCTTGTTCTATTTCAAAGAAGTCAAGAGTATCCATTTTCTACCCATTATCTTTGACTATTCAACCCTGAAGCGCTGTCTGGAAGAACGCTGTCCCCGCTCTCGTTAAGATAGAGATGGTAATGCAGCAATAAATATTAGAGCAGAAGGTATCAGAATAGTGTCCTCCTCTGGGACGGGGGAGGCAAACGCCAATGGAGAGGATGTAAGACCCATTCGCGGACGTAAATCCAAGATGAGGCAATCTTCTGTGAAGTTGGAAGCCTACACTGACCTGACGGTACAGTGTGGGTAGTTCACTCCTGCTGTCGAACTGATGAATAACTGATGAATACCGATCCATTGAATCCTTGGGACTCCAATCCCGAAACCCCTGAAACCCCTGTTCCTGAATCTGAAGCCTCTGTCTCTGAGAAGACGGAGGAAAGTGGCGATCGCCAGGAGGATAACCCAGCAGATGAAACAGTAGAAAATCCCAATCCTGAAACCGGGAATACCTTACTCCCGCTTCAGCTTGATACCAAAACCCCCGATCATCCGGAACCCCGTGAAGAAATTGCCGCCACAGATGAGGGACGAGATCGGGGGGAAGGATTGGAAGATCGAGACTCGGAACCCCCCAGGGATGAAGAGGTGGATGCATGGCAAGCACGGATTGAAGATCTGCGATTTATAGAGCAAGCGTTGCAAAATCAGGTGGAGGAACTGCGACAGGAAGCGACAACCCTGCAAGAGCAACTGGAAAGCCAGCAAGCTGCCATGGGACAATTGGTGCAAGCGGGATTAAGTGAGCTGGAGCATCGCAAACATAAGCTAGAAATTACCATCGAAAAGCTGGAAAGACGAGCCGAGCGCATCCGGGCAGAAATGCGGACAAGCTTTGCTGGGGTTTCCCAGGATCTGGCTATCCGGGTTCAGGGATTTAAGGATTATTTGGTCGGCAGCTTGCAAGATTTGGCCAGTGCGGCGGAAAATATCGAGTTAGGAGCAGACGATCGCGAGCCAGTCGTTCCTCCAGAAGTGCAAAAGATGCGATCGCGTGAGCGAGGCGAAGCCTTATCGCGTCGAGAACCGGAACGCGCCCCAGATTTGGATAATCCCCAATTCACGAAATCCAAATTTGCCGATCGAGTGCGGCAAATTCGCCATCTGTTGGATCGGTATCGCACCCGTCCGGATTATTATGGCCCTGCTTGGCAATTGCGACGCACATTTGAACCGATCCATGCGGAGCGGGTATCCCAGTGGTTCTTTAGCCAAGGGGGACGAGGTGCAGTACGGAGCATGGGATCTCGTCTACAAAATATTTTGGTGTCTTCGGCGGTGATTTCGGTGGTCTATAGTTTATATGGCGATCGCCTGCGACCGTTGATTTTAGTCAATACTCCAGAGCGCCTAGGGGAATGGCGACGGGGTTTACAGGATTGTTTGGGTATCTCGCGCATGGATTTTAGCTCGGAGAGAGGGATTACCATGTTTGAAGCGCCGGAACCGTTAGCCCTGAAAGCAGACCGGATTACGCAACAGAAGCAACTACCTCTGATTATTATTGATGAGTCTGAGGATAAGGTGAGTGTGTCGATGTTGCAGTTTCCCTTATGGTTGGCGTTTGCACCGAATCCAGAAGCACCGCCGATGATTGATAATTGGTAAGGTTTCCTGTTTCCCGTTCCCTGAGCGGAGTCGAAGGGAACAGTGGGGGCATGGGGGGATGTAAACTTGGAATGCCCTCTCCCTATATCCCTCTCCCGTGGGAGAGGGATTGATATAGTTGAGAATTTAGAGGTAAAAGTATGCAAGGGGCGATCGCTGTTGGTGTGTTGATTGGGGCTTATTTGTTGGGTTCTATTCCGACTGGATATTGGTTAACCAAAGCCCTGAAAGGGATCGATATTCGCGAATCCGGTTCCGGTTCGACAGGGGCAACTAATGTGTTGCGGACGGTGGGCAAAGGTGCAGCATTAACGGTGCTTTTGGTGGATATCCTGAAAGGGGTAGCGGCTGTTTTTCTGGTGCGCTTTGCCTATCAAGGGAATTGGCTCACTTCGACTCCGCTCACTTCGACTCCGCTCAGTGAGCAGTTGCAAGATTGGATGGTGGTTTTAGCCGGATTTTTAGCCCTGTTTGGCCATAGTTTATCGATTTGGTTAATCTGGAATCAACCGGAAGGAAAATCCTTGAGTAAAGGGGGCAAATCAGCCGCAACCAGTTTAGGGGTATTGTTAGCTCTATATTGGCCCGTGGGTTTACTCACGTTTGCTCTGTTTGGTAGCGTCATTGGGATTACGCGAATTGTATCACTCGGCTCGATGACGGCGGCGATCGCCGTTTCTGCACTGATGGCAGCTTTCCATCAACCCCTAGCCTACGAAATTTTCGGCATCATGGGCGGCTTATACGTCATTTGGCGACACCGCAGCAATATTGAACGCCTCCTCGCCGGAACCGAACCCAAAATCGGCACTTCGGCTCCGCTCGACCCTAAAATGTCCAAACCCTCCAACTAAGCCAATTGTTTCGACTGTCGCCGACATGAAAATTGTTAATTGTTAATTATTAATTGTTAATTGAAACCATGGATTTAGCCTTTATCATCGACCCCATTCACCGCCTCGATCCCTGCCATGATACCAGTGTAGCCATGATGGAAGCCGCCCAAAAATTGGGTCATCAAGTTTGGATCGCTGAAACTCAAGAATTAGAAGTCAGATCGGGCAAAGCTTGGGCTAAATTATCCCCCGTTCGCTTAACCCCAGTCGAGTTAAAAGCAGACCATTGGGTGGCGGCAAATCCTTGGTTTGAAGTAAAAAAACCGGTGTTTCGTCCCCTAGAGGAGATGGGCGCAGTGTTGATGCGTACCGATCCCCCAGTGACCATTTCCTATTTGTATGCCACCTATATTTTGGATTATGTTGATCCGCAAAAAACATTGGTGCTGAATAATCCGAAAGGGTTACGCAATGCCAATGAGAAAATGTATGCGCTTCAGTTTCCCCAATTCATCCCCGAAACCAGGGTAACGACGGATAAAACTGTAATTCGGGAGTTTGTGGACAGCCAAGGAAAAGCGATCATGAAACCCTTGGGAGGCAAAGCGGGGGAAGGGATTCTGATCTTGGAGGCTGGCGATCGCAATTTTAATTCTTTAATCGAACTCAGTACCCAAAATGGCAAACTCCCCGTCATGGTACAGCAATTTTTACCCGCCGCTAAAGATGGAGATAAACGAATTATTGTCCTCAATGGGGAAGCCATTGGCGCAGTGAATCGGGTTTCCAGAACCGAGGAATTTCGCAACAATATGGCCGTTGGTGGAGAAGTGGAAAAAGCAGAAATTACTGACCGAGAACAGGAAATTTGCGCCCACTTAGCCCCAATTTTACGCAATAATGGTCTCTATTTTGTTGGCTTAGATGTCATAGGTGGCTATCTGACTGAAATTAATGTCACCAGTCCCACCGGTATTCGAGAAATTGACCGCTTAAATAATGTCCGTTTAGGAGAAGAAGTGATTGCCTGGTTGAGCGATTATGTGAAGTTTAGTTTATAACGATTAGAAAAGATAAAAAATGTTCACCCATTACTCATTGCTAACACACTATGACTGCTTTCACAGTAAACTTGGACGCAATTAAAATGACTGACGAGCAATTTTTCCAACTCTGTCAGGACAATAAGAACTTGCAATTTGAGCGCAATGCCAATGGAGATTTAATTATCATGCCACCAACAGGAGGAGAAACCAGTAATCGTAATGCAGGAATAACAGCACAACTTTGGGGCTGGAATGAGCAAACTAAACTAGGTATGGTTTTTGACTCTTGTGGTGGGTTTAAGTTACCCAATGGTTCAGAACGCGCTCCAGATGCTGCATGGATACCCTTAGAGCGTTGGCAGCAATTAACCGCCGCAGAACGGCAGAAGTTTCTCCCCTTGTGTCCAGATTTTGCGATCGAATTGCTCTCTCCGAGTGACAGCTTAAAAGTGACACAACAGAAAATGCAGGAATATCTGGATAATGGCACTCGTCTAGGATGGCTCATTATTCCTGCGTCGCGGAAAGTGGAAATTTATCGTCCTCATCAAGAAGTTGAAGTTTTAGACGCTCCAGAGCGGGTGTCTGGGGAGGATGTTTTACCGGAATTTCTGTTACATCTGGAGTCAATTTGGTGAGCTTTTTTAATTTTTTATTAATATAAACCCATGACTTACACCCAACCAAAACTCCTCAGCTTTGAGGAATTTATCACTCCAATTTATCAGCAATCCCAAACAACCGACTTTGACGATTTGCCAATTGGTCAACGGCGTTTATCAGCAGCAACCATATCGTTTGGGAGACTCGATTCGTTCTTACCTGTTTCCAGAGTTAGAACTCAAACTTGACGATATTATGCCAGCTTAAAACTTTGCATATTATAGTCGAATCGCCACTCCAGTTAAGTTGCTCCGATAACGAACCATGTCTTCACTTGCGACAAAATGCTCTCCAATTTGAGCCAAATTTATCTTTTTCTGAGTCGCCCACAGTAAACCCCGACGGGGAATTTGTAAACAACTGCCTAAATATGTGGCTTCTTCTTCAAATTGTTGCTCTCGTTGGGGCAAACCCGTTTCAGGATTGAAACACACCATCGGATGTTTGAGGAGAATATGAGCGCATTCATGCATCAAATCAGATTCTTGTCTAGGGGGTGAATGTTGAGAATTGTGAACAATACATAAGGGATCGATGCAGATGATAGCAGCCGACCATTGACCTTGAGATAAGAGATGTCTGACTTGTTCGGGATCGGCATTGGGAACGGTTTCTGGAGTCCATAGCGTTGCGCCTAATTTATCGGCTAAAGTTCGTGCAGGAAGTGGCTCGAATGCCCGCAAACCCAATAAACTGCGCTGTTCAGTGGCGATCGCTTCACATCGTTGCCGGAATTCAGGCGATAAACTTTCTAAACTCGACATCCTTTATTCAGACTCCTCTTCTTGGGGATGGCTTTGTGCCAGATCTCGATAAGCTGCTTTGACCAAAGCTGCTAAAGCATTTGCTGTTGCCGGATCGAGGTTTTTATCAGCTCGAAGTTGGATGGCGATCGCCTCGGATGCATCCATATCCCTAGAGGCTTGTGGTTCTTCACTATTCTCGATCAGTTCGGCTGGCGGTACTTGCAGCCAATCACACAATAACAAAAAGGTCTCCATATCGGGCATTTTGCCGTTCTCCACACGAGAAAGGGTCGAAGGACTGACCTTCCCAATTTCGCGAGCCGTTTCTCGCAGTCCTTTACTACCGCGCTTTGTCCGCACAAGCGTTGCTAACCGACTCATGTTCAGAGAGCTACCCATAACTGTTTCCTCTACCTCGACAGATTCACTGTGCCAGTGTTGCTCACAAGAAAAAATCGTTTCTCACTTGACACGATTCAAAAAAGTGCGCTATAGTTTTATCAATAAATCAATTGTATCTCATGTCGAACACAGCAGAACAGTTCGGGCGATGTTGACTTCAGTAATTTAGAAGTTAGAGGGGGAACTATGCCGAAGCTTGAAACCTTTAGTTATCTGATCATCAGTTTGCATGAATTTTGCCAAAAAGAGCAAAAACCTGGTAAACAGAAGTCCAAATATCCTTATCCAGATATGTTTCGCATTGCCTGCAATGAATTGGCTCTAAAAATGCCCTACGGAACCTATCCACGCACTCAAACAGGTCTTTTAAAATTATTCGAGCAACCGGTCGAAAATTGGTGGCCGGATGGGTTGAAGATCCCTGAAGATTTCGATCGCAGTTCCGGCTTATTGTATGATGGCAAACCAAGCGAAGAAACCTTTGATTATCTTTATACCCTGTTTGAGGGAGAATTTGATGTAGACAAGATTCCCAATTCAGTAAATATCCAAATTATTGTCGAAAATAAACAGTTTCGGGATTTATTTCTACGGTTAAACGAAGAATATATCAGTGGAGATAGCGATCGCGCTCAAGAAGAATACATTAAATTGCGTTCATTCCTCATCGATCGCCCTTACACGACAGCCACGGAGTTACGGAAAGAATTCACAGGAACTCGCTGTATTTCTAACAAAGAAGTAGGCGATCTGTACGAGGATTGCGATCGAGGACGCACGTACTGGAATTGCGATCGCTGCGGGCCTTTATTTGAGAAACATGGACGACTGCAAGGGATTAAACCCGAAGCTTGCCGAGATCATCGTCAAGAACTCGATTACGTTCGAGAAATCCCCTGGGAACAGGACTTGCGCTATCTCAAGCCTGGTATTCACAGCCGCGTTTGTTTGCCCGGAATTCCAGAAATGAATCTTTGGCGATCGCTGCAAAAATTGCAAGAAAAATATCCCAAACAACTCGTTTCCACTCATTTGTGGCCGGGACTCGATAGCTACGATATGCAACTTCGTTTTAGCGATAATTCAGTTTGGGCTGTGGATGTGAAAGACTATCGCAATCCTCATCGATTGGGTAAAAAACTGACAACTATTCAGGGAATCACTGAAGATTTACGTTATACAGAAGCCTTCTATGTTTTCCCCAGTCGTCGCTTGAAATGGCGAGAAAATTATATCCAAATCGTTCGCGATCGCGCCACAAATTTATCTCAAGAAACCCATCTTCTGAGTATTCCCAGCTTTCAGGAACGTATCGAAGAAAAAATTCAATCTTTAACCAAGGAGAAAAGGAAATGAGACATAGTAGTTTATTCGCTCCACCTCAATCCTATCAAGAGCGTCTGTCAGCACTCAGAGAAAGATTGAACGAGAATGCGGCCATATTACTTAACGTCGAACTCGGTTTTGCCTTGATGGAATTCTTAAACCTTGATGATGAACCCGTGACGGCAGTTTGGGCAATTTTAAGCGGGATGCCTTTGCGCTATCCTACCTTAAAAAGCTTGACTTCAGAGCAACTAAGGGCGATCGCCAATGCTCGTCAAATTATTCCCTTATCCAGTCGTTCGGCTTGGGAAAATGCCTTGCGAGTTTACTTTCGAGACATTCCCGAACACGAGCGAAATTATACTGTAAAAAATCCAGTGAATTTCGATGAAATCATTATCGATGCTTGCAAACGAAAAGAGATTCGACATCAAAATCATCAGCATTTATGCAGAACCTGCTTGGGTGAAACATTGCGTTTTCGAGAGATCCAGCAAAGAAACATAGAACCAAGTGAAGAACCCGATCAATCGTATCAGTTTGATGCTCATACTGTCGATGAAATTGTCAATGTACAAGTAAAATTTGAGAACGAACATCTAGAGATCGGCTCGCAGTTTCGCCGTGACTGGTTCGATCGCGCTCGGAATCGTACTCCTTTCTCTCTGAATCTTATCGAATTGGAGGAAATTGCCCAATTTATTGACGATCGCGAAAATTGCCTCGCCCTTCAATATAATTGGCAAAACGAGCAGAAAGGAAATTGGCTCAAGCGTTATCAAAAAATTCACTTTCACCCAGTCGTAAAGGGTCAATTAAGTGCCGATGATGCACCTGAATTAGAACTTGATGGTTTTACCCATATTGCTGGGATGGTGGCTTCGGGAAAATCGACCTTATCCCTTCTCCTTGCAGCTTATTTAGTCAAAGAAGAGAGCGATCGCCGCATAACTTTGGTCGTAGGTGACGTACAATCTGCTCTCAAATTAACCAATTTGATTAACTGGTGGTTTTGTGACGATCCAGAATGCGATAACCCCGTTGCCGTCCCCTTATTGGGTCACAGTCGGCGCGATCGCCACCTGCGAGAATTTCACGGCTCTCGCGATTATTTAGAACATCAAGAACGCGGACAAACTCACTGGGGAGAACGTTGGTTGCGCGTTGAATGCCCGGTGCAAGCTTTAATTCCCGATATGGGTCAACAGTTAAGCAATAAACCCATTATTCCCGGAAAAGAACCTTGTCACTCTCTCAAACAAGTTCCATCCCAATCCCAACAAAATGCTCGCAGTTATTCTTATCTCTGTCCTTTGTTTCATATTTGTCCGTCTCATCAACTCTATCGAGATTTACCCGAAGCACAAATCTGGATTACAACTCCTGGTGCAATGGCAATGGGAAGAATACCCCGTCAGCTTGAATCTCGATCCATTAGAGTCGGTGAATTGGTTTACGAACAATCCAATATCGTAATTTTCGATGAAGCCGATACGATTGTGAAGTGGTTTGATGATGTCTATGCCGAAGAGGTATTACTAACCAATGGAAAAGATGGGGTTTTTGATACCGTTGGCTTGGCTACAGAACGCCACATGATACAGGATCGAACTCCCAATCAACAAATAACGCAACGATGGGTGGGAGCGCAACGAGCAGCGCAACAAGCTATCACAGTAACGTTAACGTTATTGTCAGAAAATGAAATTCTCCAACAATGGGTTAGGAGAAGTTATTTTACACCCAATACTTTGTTTTACAAGCTATCTCGTCGCCTTTCTGGGTTAGAAGAGTTCGATCCTGACGATACTCCCGAAGAGTCTTGTAAAGAAAACGATCGCTTAACCACAGAGACTGTAGGAGTTTTCGATCGCCTCTTAAGAAGCGATCCTCTGCGACCCCAAACTCCCCGACGACCCGATGATGCTGACTATTGTACCTATCGACTCGCTCTACTAATGCAAGAGATTAATAGTATGGGAGAGAGTGCTTTGGATGACGATATTTTGGACAATTGTCAAGCATGGATTCTGGAGTTTTTCCCTGATATCGAACAAAAATTAGCACGTTTGCAAAAGGCGATCGATGCACGTAACGCTCAACAACCCAAAAAGAGAGGACGCAAACGCAAAAATAATGAGGATGGCGATCGCGCAGACACCCTAGAAACTTTAGCGCGTCGATTGCAATTTGCTCTAACTGTGGCATTGTTAGATCGCCATACTCATATTGTTTTTTATGAATGGTACAGTCGTCCAAATTCCATCGAAGGAGAACAACCTCACCGCAGGATGCCAAGTGCAATGTTGAATATTCTTCCCTTACCTCCTACGGGAAGGCAATTTGGGACATACTATTCGCGAAAAAATGAGGATAATGACAACAGTCGCAACCAGAATTTATCGATATTTGCCTACACCAATATCGGTCGCTGCTATGTGTTGAATTTCCACCGCTTGCTAACCGATCTAGATGGTCGGCGCGGCCCGAATGTTCTGGCACTTTCAGGAACATCCTATTTGCCAGATTCAACCAAGTTTCACGTTGGCGATCCTCAAGGAGTATTAATGCCAGAGGAAACGGCACGAAATGCGATCGCAGAAAGTCGTTTTTCTTTTCTCCCTCAGTACGATCCTGATGGTAAGCCGATCCGTATTTCTGGAGTGCCAGAACATAAAAAAATGAGTGCGTTTAAGCAACTTGCTAAAAAACTGGCTGGCAATCGAGGAACGGGATTATTGAGTGAAGAGATTGAGGAGTTAAAGGCTCTTGGAGAAAACGATGAAAAATGGAAGGATCGCGATCGCTTGCTCATTTTAGTCAACTCCTACGAGCAATCAAAATGGGTCGCCGAACAAATTCGCCAAAAATGGCCAAGTGAGGGTGACCAAACTCCAATTTATCATCTCCGACGCGGTGGCGTTACCGATGATAGCGAACTGGGTTCTTATTTTAAGGAAAGAGATGAGGCGGGTGGGTTAGCGCGAGCCGATATCGAAACCTTTGCTCAAACTGGAGGAAAAATTCTCGTTGCTCCCATGCACGCCATAGGACGGGGGTTTAATATTCTCAATGATCGAGGAAAAGCGGCTTTTGGTGCAGTGTATTTTCTCACTCGTCCCTATCCCCATCCCCACGATACGCAGGCGATCGCCCAAGAAATCAACCGTCGTGCGCTAGACTGGGCAAACGATCCCGATTTTATCGCCTGGCTGCAAGGTGACGGGATATTGCAAAGGGCCCGAGAAGTGAGAAAACTGGCTGCTGAGTATTGGCGATCGGTCGAGCAAAGATCGTACTATAGTACATTACGCGACGATCAAAAATTACGCGCTCGTCCTCGCCGAGATTTAGCCGCAACAACAGCCGGATACATCATTCAAGCCGTCGGGCGATTACTTAGAGGAGGAGTTCCTTTTCATGCTTATTTTGTCGATTCTGCATGGGCCCCCAATAACGCCAATCCAGATTCCGAAAAACCAGATACGGAGAAAACAAGTTTGCTCGTTGCCATGATTCTTTGCTTAGACGACTATGCTTGCGACGAAAATACAGTCGGTTCTGCACTGTATAAACCATTAATTGATGCATTGGAAAATATGGAGTTAAATTGGTAACTCATTTTTGAAATTTAGGAGACAGAAAAAATGCCTGGACGATCCAAGCCTTTACCGGTAGTTTTACCTGCTCGCATGAGTTTAACTGAAAACGCATTTGACGATCTAGAGATTGCTGTTTTTGATTTTCCCTTTCAGGATGCGATCGATCGTTTTACACACCAACTTAAAGGTTTATTAAATAAAAAAAGATTAGAGTGGTGGAAATATCCACCTTATCGATTGTTGAATCATGCTATCGTTGCCTGTTCTCCAACTGTCGTACATGGGTTTGAAAAATATGGCTCGAAGAAAGATCCAATTCGCCGAATGTTAGCGATTGGCAAAATTATTCGTGACGATCGAGGACAAGTGATTGGTTCATCATTACAATATCCTAGTGAGCAGCAAATCACCGAACTTATTCTAATTTGGGTTCAAATCTGGGGACAACAAAAGTGGCTGAAAAAAATCATTACAGGAAAAGGAAAAATGATTTGGGATGAGTTGTTAACAGGTTTAGAGGATAAGCCTCAAACCCAGTGGTATAAGATTAGCCCAACAACTTTTCTTAACGATCTTTATGCAGAGAAAGGTTTAGCTTTTAATGCAGTTCCCAGTTTATTATCAACTTTACTACACGATAAAACCTTCACAATCGCCGATAGAGAAGTGAAGTGGCGTAAGGCACAAAATAGCTCGAATAGACTTTGCGTAGTGAGCCAGCCTCTCCCCATATCTTTTATGCGAAAGAGCGGTTTTAAGGAATCAGCAGAAGAAGGCTTCTTTTCTTATAAACTAGAGTTCCAAGTTCAAACACAAGCGGGACGCGATAAACCTTGGATTTATGCTTTTCTACATTGTCAGCGCTATGCAGAGAAAAAATTAACGCACAATCAAAGATGGAACGATATTACGATTTTGCTGGGAATGAATCGGCAAAGAATGGATGGATGGGAAATTGATTCAACTTTAGTGCGCTTGAAAGCAAAACGCTCTATCACTCAAGGAGACTGGTTAGAGCAACTTCCTGTTTTACTAGAAGAGTTTGGAGCGCGTTCTCTGGTTTCTCCTGTTGAAATTTACGCAAATCCTCAAAATTTTTGGAAGAATAAGAATTTGGATGATGAATATTATGTTATTCATACAGAAGGATATAAATATGGTCGCAGTACGCATAAAGTACAAACAGGTTTTGGTTTAGCGGAACAGAGTGAAGTCATCGATCGCACTTGTTGCGATCTGCTCCAAGGTGTTTTGGAACCCGATCGCCCTTTTGAACCCGATCGTTCTCTAAAGTCTCTTCCTCCTGCTCTATGGACATTTGAGAATCTTTCTGAAAGTCCACCCTTAATGAACGCACAAAAGGCTAAAAAACAAGGATTGACAAACGAGCAACGCTATGAAGTGCGCGATCGCGAAACTCATCAAAAGAGGCGACAACAGCAATGTATTCCTGCGAAAGCTGTAGAAAGAGTATTACGAGGAAAGTCGCTAACGATTTTGATCATTTATCAAGAACAGGATACTTGTGATGCAATTTACCAACAGTTGCGAGAAACATTTTTGTTAAATGAGGAAGATTCTTTTCCCGATCGGATTACCATTATCAGAAAACCAATCCTCGATCTTCAACTTTGTCAGCATTTAGATGTTGGAGACCTCAATCCGGCCTTTCGATATAAATCTCCCTCATCTAGACCTGATGGTTTTGACGATCAATGGCATAAGGCAATTCAGAAAGGACATCGTGAAAAAAGAGACGCTTGGCGAGGTTTCTTGCAAACAATTAAAATTGAAGAGAAGATTATACAAGACTCTTGTTGTGTAGCTTTTATTGAGCGATCGGAAGAACCCACTTCTAGGGAAGAGTTTCATGAAGATCAAGGAATTAAAAAAAGCATTCGGGAAGCCTGCGATCGCGAAGGTATCCTCTCTCAAATGATACGCGGTGTACAATGGAAAACAGATGAAGAGACTAAAGATAAAGAACGAATCTTAAGACCAGCCGATAAAGGTCGCACTCACAATGCGGTGCAAGACCTAATTATTCGTCAACTCGGTGTATTATACGATCCCCCGAATACAATTTATCAACAAATCGGGATTCCAGAACAACAGGCACGAGAACTAGATGTAGTTGCTTTTGCTTTAATTAAAAAACAAATTGGCGTTACATACGCACTAGCCGTTCGTCTGCGAGCATCTGGAGAAGTTGATGTCTTACTCCCGGAAAAAACAGAATGGATGCCTTATCCTGAAGCGGGATATAAATTAGGACAGATATTTGCTGATGCCAGACCGTATTTTAACAATGGGAAGATGCGAAACGAAAGTCCCGTTAGTCTAAAATCTAATACGCTGGTCAAATTTGTTGAAGATACATTGATTCAGAAGTTAGAGCGTCCAACGATTGCAATTATTGAAGCAGAAAACTGGCGCAATCAAGGCGCGTGGGAACAATTGAAAAATGATCGATTATCTCAAGCCTTAGATCGACTGGAACTGCGGGAAGTATACAAACGAGATGATTCTGAGCTGAATAATCTTCTTGCAGTGGTTCGACTTCGGACTGGGGATGAAACTCCCCAATATATTACCAATCGAGAAACATGGCAGAAAGATGGCGATCGCCTCTCTCGCGATTTATACGAACTTTCTGGGTTTGTTGAGCGATCGGATAATGAAGTTTTTCATTACTTCTCGATTGGAAGACTTCCAAGCACGATTAAAGGATATCAACACATTAAAGGTCGCGAAGACCCTTACAAAATTGAAGATGCGGGTGGAGTTCCTTTTAAACATTCACAAGCAATTGAAATGCTCCCTTTCTTCGTTCGTCCAGATTTTCAAACGGAAGAAAATCTCAAGACACTTTGCCGTGTTCCCCATTATTTACGCTTCTCTCCTGCATGGACAATGGGTAATATTGTCTTACCTTATCCCATGCACTTAGGGGAACAATTAATTCAAGATCGACTGTGTATTCTTGGAGTTACGGAGTAGTTTTGAAAAAATGTAGGGGCGAATGCCAGAAAGCCCCTACATCAGGTCTCATCTTTATGTCAAATGACTATAATTGTTCTAATCTTCATGATCTTCAAAGGGATCGTCAAGGACTTCCGAGGGGGGGCCAAAGGAGGTATATAAAGATACCCCAGTTAAAGCCAGGACGATCGCCACAATGCCGATATTAAGAACCGTTGCAGTTTCCATAGGTTTTTGAACTAAGATATACTATCCTTAAATATAGTATTACAAAAATTTACATTTGGGGGCGATCTGGTAATCCCGATTCCTTCAGGATTCGCAGTTCTGCCAGAGCCAGACCAGTGTAAAATCAGAAAATTGAAACGGAATATAGGAGACCCATGGCACAACGTACCCGTTTAGGAGACATCCTCAGACCCCTGAACTCGGAATATGGTAAGGTAGCCCCCGGTTGGGGAACCACCCCCTTAATGGGAGTGTTTATGCTACTGTTCTTAGTCTTCCTGCTGATTATTCTCCAAATCTACAACTCCTCCCTCCTGCTGGAAGGATTAGACGTAGACTGGACGACTCTCGGTCGGTAGGATACGGCAATCAGATTACTGAAAACGTTTAGTGATTCCTGAAAACTCGGTTTAGTCGATAAACCGGGTTTTTTTACAGCGCTCCGCGCGGCAGAAGGGTAATAGGTAATGGGTAATGGGACAACCATTTTTCACCCTAGTTGATTTAGGAGAACAGAAGAGCATGAATATTTTTGGCATTGGTTTACCGGAGATGGCTGTGATCATGATTGTGGCTCTGTTGATCTTTGGGCCGAAGAAATTACCGGAGATGGGCAAGGCGATCGCCAAAACTATCCGTAGTTTCCAACAAGCCTCGAAAGAATTTGAACAGGAATTTAAGCGAGAAGCGTCTCAACTCGAAGCCTCGGTCAAAGAGCAACCTACGATTCAACCAAGTGTTGAAGTTAGCAAACCCCCCGAAAGCGAACCCCAAGAAACCCAAACCACAAGTAACAATTCGACTCCTACCAGCTAACGCATAACCATGAATAGCGAGCGATCGCCGAATCCCAAAGAGCAACCCGCTCTTGTCATCCCCCAACTGATTGTCGGTTTAGGTAACCCTGGCAGTCAATATGAGGGCACTCGCCATAACATCGGCTTTGATATTGTTGATGAACTTGCCCGGCGCTGGAATGCGTCCGGAAGTGCCAACAAAAAATTTCACGGATGGTTTGCCGAAGCGCCCTTTGTCAATGGGCAGAAACTGCGCCTACTCAAACCATCCACCTATATGAACCGCTCCGGGCAATCGATTCGCGCTGTTCTTGATTGGTATAAACTGCCGCCAAATTCTGTCCTGATTATCTATGATGATATGGATCTACCCGTGGGACGAATACGCCTGCGCTTATCGGGTTCGGCTGGAGGTCATAATGGCATGAAAAGTGCGATCGCCCACTTAGGAACCCAAGACTTCCCCCGTCTGCGAGTGGGTATCGGCTCCTCCAAATCGCCAGATACCGGCAGCAAAGACACCGTATCCCATGTTTTAGGCAAATTTTCCCCATCGGAAGCCCAAATCATCAATGATGTACTTCCAGGGGCAACCGATGCGGTGGAAATCAGCCTCAAACAAGGGGTAGAAAAAGCCATGAACCTGTACAACAACCGACTCTTTGCAGCATAGGAACGGCGATCGCGATCTCAAATTTTTAATTGTTCATTGTTAATTGTTCATTGATATGAGTTCTCAGCGCCTACCCGAAACTACCGTTTACGTCCGCGTATTGCGCCACTCTTGGCAACAGGGAAAACTTGAAGGAGAAGTCTTAGCCGACGAATATCAATGGGAATTTCAATGGCTCTTTCGCCATGGACAACTGCTCGTCAAACCCTCCCTAGGACGCGCTCTCATTCAAGAACCCCTAGGCCGGTTTCTAGAACAACGGGATTATCAACTAGAACCCGGCGGTGATTACACCTTTACCGTCCGCGCCCAATTTTAACTTGAATTTACCCATTATCCTTCTGCCCATTTTAATATGTCTTTTAAGGCATTGGGTTTACCAGATCGCTCAATCTTCTGGCGTTAAATTCAGACCGCGATAAACTTGTTCAATCGGGAAACTGAGGTTAATACTTTTGAGTTCTATGGTATCCCCTTCCTGATAGTTGATGATTATCCATTCTCCAGCATCATTTTTGTGATACAAATCCATGGCTATCTGAGTCGAGCTAACCAGTAAATAGTCGATTAAGGCGGGATTTTGGCGATAGATTCTAAACTTGCCGCCGCGATCGTAGGCTTCCGTACTTTTAGATAAAACTTCTACAATTAAGCAGGGATAGGTAAAAAAGTTGGGGGTATTTTTGTCGCGATCGTCGCAGGTAACACTAGCATCCGGATAAGTATAATTCTCGGTTTCAAGCATATTAATTTTAATATCAGAGTTACCGGGAATGCAGCCACTCCCCTCTAAATGAGCCTCAAACAGAGCTGTTAACCGGATAGCAATGCGCCCATGATTGACGCTACCGCCGCCCATGGCATACACATGACCCTCTATATATTCATATTTTTCGAGTTGGGTTTCTTCCCAAGCGAAATACTCTTCAGGAGTTAGATGGGGGGAATTGTCTTTAGCTGCAATCATAAGTTATAGAGATATAGAGTAGTTATGAATTATAACATTGTTCAAAGCGATCGCACCCTAGGCTATACAATGATCTACATCATCGGTTGCTATGGATGGGATTGCACGATTTGTTAACCGCAATACCTTAATGGTTGCAGATTACGAGCGCTCAAAGACGGAACAAGATCGAGCAAGATCGTCTGAAGCTGTGTCAATGCACTACGGGGTAGGATTGAGGATTTGATTGACGGTTAGATTGAGTTGGGGGAAGTTGGGAGAGGGAAGGAAGTCATTATTCCTAAATGTGCCAATTTCTGTATAGGTTTGGTTAGTTAATTCTAAGATTAAAATGGTTTGGGTTTGGGGATCAACGATCCAGTATTCGGGAATGCCACAGTCTTGATATTGAGTGCGTTTGGCGATGTAGTCTCGTTCTCTTTGAATTTCTCCAGGACTGACGACTTCGATGACTAATATTGGGGGAGACATGGAAAGGCGCAGGGTATTTCGTTTTGAGAGTTGTTCGATGTGTTCTTGGCGAATAATAGTGAGGTCAGGGTAGCGGTTTTTGGGTTCTCCTCTGACTTCGAGTTCTAAGCCATTTCCTCGAACTCTACGATGTCCGACTAATGAAGCAAATTGAATCAGCAGAAAGGTGGCAATTTCAAAATTAAAACCGGATTCGGGAGGCATTTCTATAAGTTCACCGTTGAAGAGTTCATAGAGTTTTTCGGAGTTGTCGTTGTAGTTTAGGTAGTCTTCAAATGTTTGAAAGCGAGGGTGGGTGGTTAGCATGAAGTTATGGGTATAAAGGATTGTGAGTAGTAGAATACATCCTAGTCTAGATTGACTCAACTTATTGTCCTGTGGCAACAGGGGTGGGAAATACCTATCTGAAACGCCGTAAATTCCGAATCTCTAGCCACTCCAGTCTTTTCTACAATAGTCTCAAAGCGTTAAATTTAGTATCTGAAGAGACTATGCAACCGAATAATCCGAATCAATTTACAGAAAAAGCATGGCAGGCGATCGCCCAAACTCCCGATATTGCCAAAAGCTATCAGCACCAGCAACTCGAAAGCGAACATCTGATGAAAGCGCTCCTGGAACAGGAGGGGTTAGCGACTAATATCTTATCTAAAAGCCAGGTGAATCTACCTGCCTTTCGGGAGCAAACCGAAGCCTTTCTCCAGAAACAACCGAAAGTGCAGGGAGGGGGTGGATCGATATATCTGGGTCGTTCCTTAGATACCTTGCTCGATCGCGCCCAAACCTATCAAAATCAGTATGAAGATAGTTACATTTCCATCGAACACCTCCTACTGGCTTTCCTCCAGGATGACCGCTTTGGTAAACGTTTGTGCAAAGATTTTAAACTAGATGAAGCCAAACTCCAGCAAACCATTCGCGACATTCGAGGAACCCACAAAGTGACCGATCAAAATCCTGAAGGTAAATATGAAGCCCTAGAGAAATATGGGCGAGATTTGACCGAGGCAGCCCGGCAAGGTAAACTAGACCCCGTGATTGGTCGGGATGACGAGATTCGCCGCACCATTCAAATTCTCTCCCGACGCACCAAAAATAATCCGGTGTTAATTGGGGAACCGGGAGTGGGCAAAACGGCGATCGCCGAAGGGTTAGCACAGCGCATCGTTGCGGGAGATGTGCCCCAGTCCCTCAAAGACCGCGCCTTAATCGCTCTGGACTTAGGCGCACTCATTGCCGGAGCCAAATATCGGGGCGAATTTGAAGAACGACTCAAAGCTGTACTCAAAGAAGTTACGGACTCCCAAGGTCATATTATTCTCTTTATTGATGAGATTCATACCGTCGTCGGTGCAGGGGCAACCCAGGGAGCCATGGATGCCGGTAACCTGCTCAAACCCATGTTAGCGCGGGGAGAATTGCGCTGTATTGGGGCAACCACGCTAGATGAATATCGCAAGTATATTGAAAAGGATGCCGCCCTAGAGCGCCGTTTTCAACAGGTGTATGTGGATCAACCCAGCGTTGAGGATACGGTATCGATTTTACGGGGACTTAAAGAACGCTATGAAGTCCATCATGGGGTGAAGATTTCCGATAGTGCCCTAGTTGCAGCCGCTACCTTATCGACTCGGTATATTAGCGATCGCTTCCTTCCCGATAAAGCCATTGATTTAGTCGATGAAGCCGCCGCCCGGTTAAAAATGGAAATCACCTCCAAACCCGAAGAACTCGACGAAATTGACCGCAAAATTTTGCAACTCGAAATGGAGCGTCTCTCCTTACAAAAAGAAAACGATCCCCTATCTTTAGAACGACTAGAGCGCCTAGAAAAAGACCTCGCCAACCTAAAAGAACAGCAACATGCTCTCAATTCCCAATGGCAATTAGAAAAAGACATGATTGACAATCTTCAGGAAATCAAAGAAGAAATCGATCGCGTCAACATTGAAATTCAGCAAGCCGAACGCAATTACGACCTCAACCGCGCGGCTGAATTAAAATATGGCAAACTCACCACCCTGCAAAAGCGACTCACCGAAGCAGAAACCCATCTGACTGAATCCCAAACCACCGGTAAATCCCTATTGCGCGAAGAAGTTACCGAATCAGACATCGCCGAAATCATCTCCAAATGGACAGGCATTCCCATCAGTAAACTCGTAGAATCCGAAATGCAAAAACTCCTCAATTTAGAGGACGAATTACACCAGCGCGTCGTCGGTCAAAATGAAGCCGTAACCGCCGTTTCTGATGCCATTCAACGGTCTCGCGCGGGTCTATCTGACCCCAATCGACCCGTTGCCAGTTTTATCTTTCTCGGCCCCACAGGAGTCGGCAAAACCGAACTGGCTAAAGCCCTCGCTGCTTACCTATTTGATACTGAAGAAGCCTTAGTTCGGATTGATATGTCCGAATATATGGAAAAACATGCCGTTTCCCGCTTAATTGGTGCGCCTCCCGGTTATGTCGGCTACGATGAAGGGGGACAATTAACGGAAGCCATTCGCCGCCGTCCTTACTCTGTCATTCTCTTTGATGAGATTGAAAAAGCCCATGTGGATGTCTTCAACATTATGCTGCAAATCCTTGATGATGGCAGGGTTACCGACTCCCAAGGTCATACCGTAGACTTCAAAAATACGATCATTATTATGACCTCTAATATCGGTTCCCAATACATCTTAGATCTCGCTGGCAATGATGATAATTATGAAGAGATGCAAACTAGAGTTATGGAGGCTTTGCGCTCCACCTTCCGTCCAGAATTTCTCAACCGGATTGACGAAACGATTATTTTCCACTCCTTGAAAAAAGAGGAACTGAGAAAAATTGTGCAACTGCAAACCCTACAGTTAGAATCTCGGTTAGCCGATCGCAAAATCGCCCTCAAGTTATCCGATGCGGCCCTAGATTTCCTCGCTGCCGTGGGTTACGATCCGGTTTATGGGGCACGGCCCTTAAAACGAGCGATTCAACGGGAGTTAGAAACTACCATTGCTAAAGGAATTTTGCGGAGTGACTTTAGCGAAGGGGATACCATCTTTGTGGATGAAGAAAATGAGCGCCTAACCTTAAAGCGCTTGCCCGCTAGTTTAGTGAAAACTTAAATTCTCTCAAGAGGTCAAGAAACCCGGTTTTTTGAAAAAACCGGGTTTCTGGCGTAGCTTATGAACATTGGGCAACCGTCTGATTTTTTTCCAAGGCAAGTAAATACTGTTCCAGGAAAAAGGCCGGAATCTGAGTAACTAGATAATGATCTTCATGTTGCAAAACCTGGTTGGGTTGACAGGCGATTTGCAGTTGATCCGGTGTATCTAAAGGTTTGGGCACATATTCAAAGGAACAAGAAATTTGTCGTTGTTGACAACTATCTAAAACCGCCGCAATGATCATGCCATGACTACCGGGATAATCGGCAACTGAGTACCAATCTCCTTGGTAAATGACTTCAAAACTGCGGCTGTTGCGTTGGCGACACCGTTGGGGTTCGAGTTTCGCCCATTGAGAGAGGTATTTACAAAGTGGGGATTGAGTCATTCTCCCTGATTGGGTTTGATTTAAGCAGTACCTGTATTGTATCAATCTTAGGGAGAAGTTGAGCGTTCAATCTGTTGAACTAAATGCCAGAATTGGAGGATACCGAGACTAAACAGTATGAGCGGAAACAGTTCCGGTGGTTGTAATGGCGATCGCCACTATACCATAGCGCACAATCAAACCCCAAGTTCACCGACGGCGATCGCTCCTACTCATCTGACTGACTCCAGAAATTCTCTCTACTCTTATCAGCCCCAACTCTCACCCTACGGCAATCTGTTACATTTATTCATCTTGTTAACGATCAGTTTAGATAGGTGATAAACTTAGCTTCTAATTGCCGATCCAGCGTTAGCAAGCGTAACCCATAAACCTTAGCAGTTGCCCCAATAATCGCATCGGGTAACTTCACATTATGGTTGCGTCGAAAGGAGATCGCCTCCTGTTCAATTTTTTCATCTAAGTTTAAAACTAATGAATTTGCTAATAAATTCTGAATCTTCTGCTCCTCTTCTGCCTCTAAGTTAGGATAACTGAGTAATTCCATACGGGTGATTTGGCTAATGGCAAAGTTATTGAAGTCCAACTGCTCAGTTGTCAGCAATGCCAGGGCTGATGGATAGGCCTTGAGAAGGCCGATCGCGACATTAGTATCTAACAAGAACTTAATCCCAATCATCACGCATCTGACGCTGAATTACCACCGGATCATCTTGAAAATTGGGTGAATCTTTTAGGACTCCCACAAAATCAGCTAGTGTACTTTTTTTGCGGGTTTCACTCTGTGGCTTGGAAATAGGCATGACCATGATTTCAACTTCTTGATCCGGGAGAGAAAGCGCTTCAGTCAAAATAATAGTTTGTCCTCGCTTAATTCCTTTCGCTCTAACGATCATAAATTTTCTCAACTGGTTTACGTCATTCTACGATTCTATCATAGTTTATTTTTAACCAATTCTCCAAAAACGGCGTATCTGCATATCGATTAATTGCGGATCGCCTGAAATCATCTTAAACAGTCCACTATGGGGTAGGATTGAGGATTTGACTAACGGTTAGTTTAAGTTCGGGGCAGTTGGCAGAGGGGAGTAAATCGTTTTGGCGAAATGTTCCGACTTCCGTGTAAGTATTGTTGATTAATTCTAAAATGAGAATGGTTTCGGTTTGGGGGTCAACAATCCAGTATTCGGGAATGCCACAGTCTTGATATTGAGTTCGTTTAGCAATGTAGTCTCGTTCTCTTTGAATTTCTCCAGGACTGACAACTTCGATGACTAACAGGGGGGGAGACATGGAAAGTCGTAGGGTATTTCGTTTCGAGAGTTGTTCAATGTGTTCTTGGCGAATAATGGTGAGGTCAGGATAGCGGTTTTTGGGTTCACCTCTGACTTCGAGTTCTAAGCCATTTCCTCGAACTCGGTCAGTTCCTAGGATGGAGGCAAAGGAGAAAAAAAGGCGATTAGCAATTTGAAAATTAAGACCGGATTCAGGAGGAATTTCTATTAGTTCACCGTTAAAGAGTTCATAGAGTTTTTCTGAGTTATCGTTGTAGTTTAGGTAGTCTTCAAAAGTTTGAAAGCGAGGGTGAGTTGTGAGCATGGTGTTACAGCGCTTTGCGCTCTTAAGAAAAATATTCTAAATTACCCTTAAATGATAACTCATACAATTCCTCGAATTCAAGGATACTCTAAGCTGGTATTCTTTTGCCTATTGCTAGAGTACCTATTGTCTGATTTGTGCAAGAAGTCTATGATTATTTTTGAGGAAACAGAGGAACAAGCCAATGATCAAACACGACAGCATTTCAGCAACTCAATACTATACCTGGCAAACCTATCGCTGCGCCTATGAAGTCAGTTCCCCACCAGAGTCCGATCCCCAAGCAACCCCTCTACTCCTGCTCCATCCGATTGGTGTGGGATTATCCCGGAGGTTCTGGGATCGCTTTATTACCGAATGGCGCACCCAAGGCTATCACCAACCCATCTATAATCCCGATTTACTCGGATGCGGTGAAAGCGATATGCCGCGAGTTGCCTATACCCCAGAAGATTGGGCG
Organism: Roseofilum halophilum BLCC-M91; assembly: GCF_030068445.1. Classification (GTDB taxonomy): domain Bacteria; phylum Cyanobacteriota; class Cyanobacteriia; order Cyanobacteriales; family Desertifilaceae; genus Roseofilum; species Roseofilum halophilum. The sequence goes on from NZ_JAQPOK010000001.1 coordinate 23,176, forward strand.
GATCAACTCCATTATTTTATCGAGACGGTGATTCAAAAACCGGTGATTTTGGTGGTTCAGGGGGCTTTATTTCCCGTGGCGATCGCCTTAACCCAACGTCAAAATAGTGACTCATTGCTTAAAGCACTCGTCTTATCCGGGCCACCCGCTTGGCCAATTATGACTAAAACCGTTCCTGACTGGCAGAACCGTCTACTGTGGAATGGATTTGACTCCCCCCTAGGTAATGCCTTTTATCGGTATGCCCGTCGTCGCCAATTTTTAGAATCCTTTTCCATACGCAACCTTTTTGGTGAACCCGATCGAGTGGATGATGAATGGTTAGACACCCTGAAAGTCGGCGCTCAAGACCCCGCGAGTCGTCATGCTGTGTTTTCTTTTCTCGCCGGGTTTTGGCGCAGAGACTATCAAGAAGCCATTAGCCAAATAACTCAACCGACGTTAGTTTGTGTTGGTGAAAAAGCGTCGAGCATCAGCAAAGAAGGGAAGGAAGAAAAGGCCGATCAATGGCTGACCAAATACCTGGGCCATCTTCCCAATGGAGAAGGAAAAAAAATCCCAGGGCGCAATGTTTTACCCTATGAATCTACAGAAACTTTTGTTTCTGTGGTTGCCCAAAAGTTGAGTCATATCATGTCCGATTAAACCGTTACAGCCTATCCCCCCATCAGGGTTTCGCTCGCTTTCCGGTGAGCATATAAGTGTTCATTTCTCCTTTGCCTTTAATGGTAATCTTGCCGCGATGTTGCAAATAGTAGTTTAACTTCAGCTTCTCATAAGTGCTTTGGGTGACTTGGATTTGGCCGGGAATGCCGTGGGACTCCATGCGACTGGCGGTGTTGACGGTATCGCCCCATAGATCGTAGCTGAATTTCTTTTTGCCGATTACTCCAGCGACGACGGGGCCGCTATTTACACCGATGCGGATCTGGAAGTCGGTGTTCATTTCTTGGTTGAGTTCGGCCATGGTTGCTTGCATACTTAAGGCCATATTGGCGATCGCCTTCGCATGATCTGGGCGCGGTGTCGGTAGTCCCCCCACTACCATATACGCATCGCCAATGGTTTTGATTTTCTCTAGGCGATAGTCTTCAGTCAATTGGTCGAATTTAGAGAAAATCAGGTTCAGTAAGGAGACTAATTCGGAGGCGGATTTTTCTTCGGAGAGCTTGGTAAAGCCCACAATATCGGCAAACAGAACCGTCACTTCCTCAAAATATTCGGCGATCGCCCCCGATGTTTGCTTGAGCAGCTCCGCAATTCTCGCGGGCAGAATATTATGCAGCAGCTTTTCCGTTTGTTTCTTCTGATAAAACAAGGAAATCTCAATTTTCTTGCGCTTAATAAATTGGCACAGTTGATTCCCAATTCCCGCCAGCATTTGTACCAACTCTTCATCCATCGGTTGGGGAGTTTGGCTAAACAGGGTAATCATGCCTAACTTATCCTCATCACTAGACACCGAAAAACCCACGATCGCCCTAACGTTCTCAATTAACCCTAATTCCTTCTGTAGCGTTTCTCTCTCCGATTCTACATGGGTAATCCATCTCGGTTGATTATCCCGATGAATTTTCCCTAACCATCCCTCCCCTGGAATGAGCTTCACTTCTCTGAGTTTCGATACCTTGGGAAATTGAGCTTCAGGCATTTTCCACAGGGTTTGGCGCAACAGTTTATTGGTGGAGATCAAGTTATCATTGTGGTCTTTAATCTGTTTGGGAATCCAATAAACCCCCATATCCCACTCTAAATTTTCCACCAATACCCGCAGAATATTGGGTAAGGCTTCATCGAGCATCAGCGATCGCGACAACACCCGCGCCACACTATACTGAATATAGAGCTGTTTCTGCGCCTGTTTCGTTTTAGTGATATCCCGTCCCACATACAACACATCCTTTAAGCTGGGCACATCCGTCTCTAAGGCGGCACAAGAAAAGGCGATCGATAGTTTTTCTCCCTGTTTATTGGCAATAACAACCTCAATATCTGTTAAAACTTTTCCCTGCAAAAAAGCTTCATCTGCAACCCACTCATGACTTAAGGGATGATCGCCCAAAAGAAAACTAATCGGTTGACCAATCAGCTCTTCCTTGCTATAGTTCAGTAAATCATAAACTGCCGGATTAATCGTCCTAATTTCTCCCAAATGATTCGTTACAATTAGCGCTTCCGCCATCGAGTGAATGAGTTGTTGGATATAATTTTCTGATTTGGCTAAAGCATTAATAGCAATCGTATTTTCATTCGTGGCTTGGACTAAACTTTGTTCTAAGTTCATCCGTTCCGTTACATCTTCCAGAAATACCATTAGCTTCTCAGACTCAGAACCCTCAAGATTAGCCAAAAAATACAAATCCACATATAGGGAACTGTTCCCATCAGATGAACGAGAAATTGCCTTAATATCAAAGCTCTCTTCTTCCCCTAAAAAAATCAACTCTAAAATCTCTTCTATGCCATAAGTTTCCGGAAAATAAAATTGAAATGACTCCCCAACTCTGAGTGCTTCTTCACCACCCACCAATCGATCTGCATCGTCAGAGAACTCTAAAATCATTAGTTCTCGATCTAAGATTACATATTCAAGATGCTTAGGAACAATCATGTCTGACATATCCTTAAATTGGGGGTCAAATCAATCCTAGCTTTCATTCCACAATCAACTCCAAATTCGGCAAAAACTTTTTTAAGTTCTTCAATGATTTACTTTGCCAAGGCACATCAACCGAACCTTCTACTGTCAACTGAATATTCGGTTTTTTTCGCAAGCCAATTACAAATTTTGTAATTAAGCTAATCCCGGAACTATTTAAAAAACTTAACTCTCTTAAGTTTAAAGTTAAATGGGAAGGCTCGGACTCCGCAATGCGATCGAGAAACTTCTTGATCGGATCGTACTCAGATGCTCCATTAAGACTGAGTTCACCCGTAAACTGAATCGTTGTTGATTCGGGATCGTAATCAATCTTATAATCTTTTGTTTCTATGCTCTGATCATCCATGTTTATCTCTCTCCATCGGGTAATCAACCAACAATCAAACCTTGACTTTAGCCATGGTTGTAATCGTAACAAAATCACGACCTGCTTTAGAATCAGCAATTTTCCACCCTAAAACAGCTCCATAATCTTTAATCATACTAATTAAACCTAATCCAGATGCATTGCTATCCTCTTCTAGACTCTTTTCCACTTGATCGACATATAAATCCTCTAAGTCTTCATTGAGTAACTGATCGATAAACGCTTCCAAAGGCTTCAGTTTTTGAGCTATCACTGTATTGGTGGCAAAAATAGCAGCAATAATACTATCATTCTCCTGTCGTAGAAAATGAATGCCAAAACCAACTTTAGCACTCACCGATGCATCATGAAACTTGATCGCATTTTCTAGCAGTTCGTTAGCAATATAACTGACCGATGCCTTACTTTCTTCTACTCGACGATGATCGTCATCTAAAGGTAAAAAACTACAAAAATATTCTGCTAGAAAGTAAGCAGATAGTCGATTGTTTTTCCAGCGTTTTTTTAACGGTTGTGACGTGGGGGTAAAGGTCAACTCCAAGGAGTCATGTTCCGGAGGAAATTCTTTAATAAAATTGCCTAAAATTTTTTCCATATGCTAATAAAATATATTATAGAGTTCTATATTTTGTGTAATCAATAACTATAAAATAAACGGGAAGGTTCATGTAAGGGTTTATGTTAATAATTTTGCTTCAACACCACTAAAGTGATATCATCCAATATTTTTTCAGTGCCGATAAACTGCTGTAAATCCTCTATAATCGCTTTTTTGATTGGCTCAGAAGTCTTTTGCCAGTTCTGGCTAATGATTTGACATAATTGTTCTATACCATAGCGCTGGTTCCTCCCATTTCTCGCTTCTGTAATCCCATCCGTATAGAGTACCACACCGTCACCTGGATTCAAATCTATTCTAGTATAACTAATAAACTCGGAAATGTTGTCATCTAAACCAATGGGTAAGCCTAAATCTAGGGTATCAATGCGTTCAATTGTTCCCCCTTGACGTACAACAATGATTTCTTCATGTTGGCCGCTGACCGTTAATTGACCCTCCGCATAATTCAAGATAGATAAAGTTAAATTTTTATCTATTCCCATATTTTTTACATTTTTATAAATGGTGCGGTTCAGAATGTCTAAAAAGTGAATGGGGTCATGTTCTTTGATCTCCTTCAGGGTACGAACGGCAGTTTGAGTCATGAGCATTAGAATACCACTTTCTAGTCCATGACCGGTCACATCACCAATACCAATCGTAATCACTCCATCCATGGAAATGACATCATAATAATCGCCCCCCACTTCGTCGGCTGGTTGCATATAGCCAGTAATATCAAGTTCTTCAATTTTGGCTAAATCTTCGGGTTTGGGAAGAATTAATTGCTGCATTTCCCTGAGAATTTCTAGCTCTGCGGACAGGCGTATGTTTTCTGACTGAAGTTGTTGATTGAGGCGATCGATTTTTTGGTTGGCAGCCGCTAATTCTCTGGTTCTCTCTTGTAAGCGATGGATGACGATCGCGTTTTCATTGGTCGCCTGCACTAACCTCTGCTCTAACTCCATCTGGGAAGTCACGTCTTCGAGGAACAAAATCAGATGGGGTTGCGGCTCCCTAGGGTCGGGATCGGGGATAAAATAGAGGTCGATATACAAGTGGGTATCTGGATTCGGAGAACGGGCGATCGCCTTGAGATCGAAGCTATCGAGTTCTCCGATTATGACAGACCCTAAGATATCTTCTAGACCGAATGTTTCGGGAAAATACTGATCTAACCTTTCCCCTGTCTTTAAGGGAATCTCGTCTCCCGTCAGCCGTTGTGCCCCCACAGAATAGTCCTGGATGATCAAATCCGGGTCTAAAATCAAATATTCAATATGATTGGGGACAATCAGTTGCCACATGAATTACTTGATCGCCATAATTTCCTGGGCTAAATCTTGGAAGAGCTGATTAACGTTGTCTCCACTTTTGGCGGAAGTACCATAGGTTTTAATGACGGGGTAATCTGAGTCTAAATAGTGATGGTGTTTCAAGAGTGCCTCTAGCTTTTGGTCGTCTACCAAGTCTGCTTTGTTGAGGGCAACTACCATTTTACCCTTGGGATTCACTTTACTGAACAGATTGAGATGATCGGTCAAGTTGTTTAAGGTTTCTTCCCGACTGACATCCCCGACAATGATTGCTCCTTTGGCTCCTTGCAGGTAACTGGGGGCGATCGCCTTAAATTTGGTTTGTCCTTCAATATCCCAGATCAATAATTGTAACTCCGATCCTTCAGGAAGCGCCACATCTTTTCGGGAAATTTTTACCCCCACCGTAGATAAATATTTATCATCAAACTGACCATCCACAAACCGACGGATCAGGCTGGTTTTACCTACGCTGAAGTCTCCAACCATACAAATTTTCTTAGAAACTTTACCCATGTTAATTTCCTACATTAATCGGACGAAACAACTCAAATCGAACACAGCGACTTAAAGCTAGGGCATCCGTAGAGTTGATCCCTGGTGGGGGTTCAGTGGTTCCTCGGATTTTAAGGCGATCGGACGCAATGCCTTGCTGTTGTAAGGCTACTTTCACCGCTTCTGCTCGTTCCCAAGAGAGTTTTTGATTTTCACCCCAGGCTCCTACTTTATCACTATGCCCGGTAATCATTAAATTAAATTCTGGATACTGGTTTAAAAATTGGGCAATTTTGGGAATCCCTTCAGCCAGATCGGCCGGATGCAGTCGATCGGAGCCGGATTCAAAATAAAACTTCATTTCTAAGGGTGAAGATTGAAGTTGAATCCGACTAAAGACACTGCTCACTCCAGTAATTCCTTCTAAAGAATCTAATATTTTCGCTAAATCTGCGCCTTCGACCACCGTTCCGGAAACCGTTACGTTCCCTTGGTTATAGGTTGCTTTAATGTTCACTCCATCGAGTTGGTTTAGCACATTGACGATCCGATTAACTTCTGTGGCGGCTGCATCTAAATCGGGAGGTAAATTTACCGCTACAATGTCGTTATCTAGGGTTAATTGCGGGGCGATTTCTGAAACAATTTCCCCAGCTTTTGAGCGCAAATATTCGTTGGGTACTCGTCCTTCTAATTGGATGGTTTCCCGATCGACATCCGGTCGAATGGCATAAACGGAGAGTTCGGGAGAGGCGAGGAGGGCTTGACGAGTTTGAACTTCTAGACGATATTCTTTGTGCCATTGATGAGAACTCCAAATCCACGGGATAGCGATCGCTCCCATCACGGCTAGAATGAGGAGGATTAAGGCCCAGGGAAACTCATCATCGTGTTTCTTCTCGCTCTCGGTAAAGAGTTTTTCTAAGGCTTCTGGGATGGGTTCGGGGACGGTATCGGAGTCGCCATCAAATTCACTGATGGGTTCGCCAAATTTTTGTAGGAGGAAGGAGTAGGTGGTTTGGATCTCTTGCAAGAAGGCTTTTGAGGGTTCGCCTTTGATGACGACGGCCATATAGGAGTAACCGGCTACTTCGAGAAGAATTTTACAGTCATCATATTCAATTTCATTGAGTTCTGAGGCGGCTTGATCGGAGGAGATACAGTCATTGACGAAACTGCGGATGGCGGTGAGCATTCCGGCCAGCATGTCTGATTCTAGGCGGTCTACTTCTGAGGGTTGGTATTCACTGATGACTAGACCGGAGGCTTTGTGAATCAGGAAAATGGCCCGGACGCTATAGGGCATGGATTCTTGAAAGATCAGCTCGGCCTCGGAAACGCCCTGGACTCTGGCTTTGATTTTGCGTTGAATGCCTTTTAGGGTGAAGGTGCTTTCAACTTTTTGGTTGATGGATTGAATGACATCATTCATGTATTTGGCAATGGTGTTGCCAATGACGGGATAGAGCGCGTCAACCATGGAGTCCCGTTCGCATTCGATTTGCTCTTTGATGGCGGGGCCCATTTCCGGGCCGATAGCTTTGGCGATCGCATGGCGGTCAATCCGAATTTGCTCTTCAATGGCTAGACTCACCTCTGGGGCTAAGGCTTTGGCGATTTTCCGGGGCGATCGCCGGATTTCTTCGGCAATGGCGGCGGGTATCAAATCTGCCAATACCCCACTCATGGCTTCCGCATCCTCTTGGGCGCGATTTTGAATAATTTTGTCAATGATGGGAGTGAGTACCCGAATACTTTGCTCGTGAGAAACGGTTAAATCAAATCCTAACAGTTCAGACACTAATGGCATGAGGGGATTAATCAGGGCCGTTTGTTGTTCGAGTTGGCTTAAGCGCTCTTCCAGACTCAAATCTGATGAACTCTTGAAGGGTGATAGATTCGAGGCTCGATCCGAGGGGGAAGATTGGGTTAAAGAGGAGCTAGAATCTGGAGCTTCTGAGGGCAATAGTAAATTTTGCAGAGCATTGAGAGACCGATCTAGCTCTGGAGCCGTTTCTTGTTGCGGTTGATCTAGTCGATCTGCCGGTTCAGATGTGGCTTGGCTTGGAGAAATTGGCGTTTGAGGGGAATCGGCAGAAATTACAGAATTGGAGGTTGCTCTGTCTTCCTCCAATTCTGCTTGTAAGACTAAAGGAGGTAAATGTTCTTCTGAAATTTCAGACGAAGATCTCGATTCAGGTTGCGGATCGAGGAGCAGATCGGACAATAAATCCAGGGTACGATCCAACCCCTGGGGGGTATCGGGGGGTTGAGATGAAACGGAAGCCCTTGGTTTTCTTGGGCGTTCCACTTCTAGGGTTGAGCGATCTGGATTCAACCAATTAAAGAGGTTCTCTTCCTCCAGAGTCGATTCTAATCTAGGCTCAGAGGAGGATTGAGAACGCTTTTCTTGTGAATGTCGATCTGATAAAACCATGATGCACCCCGATCGCTGATTTCTCGTTCACACTTAACTTAAGAGTGTTGTTCAGGCAACAACAAATCCGCCTTTACTTCCGATCCTTCAATTTCGCGAACGAAATCCGTTTTTTTGACTTTCATGCACAGGTCAAATAAGACTTCTGCGAATTCATCACGGGAAATCTTGTTGTCTTCGAGTCCATTGACATATTTATCGACTTCGGTTTGGATTTGCCCGGTGATAGCATGTAGCTCTTTTTGCAAAGATTCTTTGGTATGGCGAATGTTTTGCTCTAAACTTTCCGTCTGGTTATGTAAGGTTTTATCTAAACCTTTGACTTGTTCATTAAAGTTTTTCTGAGTCCGTTCTAGGTCTTGTTTAAATTCGGTGAAGTCTTCCGTATGGGTTACGGTCACATACTGAATTTTTTTCTCTAGGGCATAGGAATTGGATCGCAGTTCATTGGAGAACTGTTCATTGAGTTTATTGAGACGATCGCCCATCTCTTGTTTGAGATCCTTGATCATACTCTCTAGGGTTTCAAGTCGGGTATCGAGTTCCCGTTGCTGTTCTCCAAAGAGTAAATCGCGGATCTGCTCGACATTTCCCAGGCGATCGCGCATATCCTTCTGTTGTCCTGGATCGTTCATTATCGTTTTCCTCTCACACTCGCGTGAAATAGATACTTTATGAGCGCTTCAAACTCATAATTTGCTGCTTCAACAAATCCCCTTGATTTTACTGGAATTTTTCGCCGATACAAGCTTAAACTACAAATTTTAATCTCCCTGAGAACAAATGTGGCCATCTTGAACCCGCAGAATCTGGGAGGAGTGTAACCAGTTTTGCTCGAAGGCACTTAAGTGTGTTGTGGTAATCAGGGTTTGAAACCGGTCGGCGATCGCTTCTAAAAGCTGATTTTGCCGGGTTAAGTCCAATTCGGCTAAGACATCATCCAATAAGAGCAAGGGGGATTCTCCGACGACTTCAGAAATTAATTTTAATTCCGCTAACTTTAAGGCTAACACGAGGGTTCGTTGTTGTCCTTGGGAGCCATATTGACGGGCGGGAGTCCCATTGATATGAAAGTCTACCTCATCTCGATGGGGGCCGACCAAAGTCGTGCCTTGAGCCGATTCGGCGATCGCTCGATCGGTTAGTTTCTGGAAAAATGCCCCTTCAATGGCTTCTACCGGCGATCGAGAATCTCCATCCCAAACCACACTGGGATTATAGGCGATCGCTAATTTTTCCCTCGATCCACTAATACTGTCATGCCAGGCTTGGGCAATGGGGGCAAGTAGCTCTAACACCCTAGAGCGTCGGCGAATCAGACGCACTCCCACCGACACCAATTGGGCATCCCAGAGGGCTAACTGTTGAGGCTTTTCCCGCCCCCCAACCTCTTGAAATTGCCGCAATAGGGCATTACGTTGCCGTAAAATCTGCTGATATTGACGCAACATCGGATCGTAGACGGGTTCCAATTGGGTTAGAAGCGTATCGAGCCACAAGCGGCGATTTTCCGGAGATCCGCGCACCAAATCCAGATCCAAACTGGAAAACTGTACCACATTGAGCGCCCCTAAAAAATCCCGCCGTCGTCGCTGGGCTTCATGGTTGAGCAATAATGTCCGCTTACCACTAGAGCGCAACACCACTTTGAGGTTAAGCTCCCCCGTTTGCCGTTCCACTAGGGCGCTCACTTGCCCCATGGAAGCCGAACGATCCGGAGATTGCCAAACTAAATCGCGATCGCTCTTGGCTCGATGCGATCGTAACGTAGACAATAGCTCCACCGCCTCCAATAAATTCGACTTCCCCTGGGCATTATCCCCCACCAAAATAACCTTTGGAGCTAGAAAACTCACCGCCTGCTCCACATAATTGCGAAATTGCTTAAGATAGAGGTGCTTCAAATACATCCTGACGACATGACAATCCACTAGAGCTGAATTTTGAACATCTTACCTATGCCTTATTATTTGTTACTCATTCCTTAACAACACCAAGCGCTGTAAACCCATGCCCACAGACCTGATTCTGCTTATTGCTGCCCTGATCGTCTCCTGGCTCATATTTACCTGGCTCGTGAAAATTGTTAAACTCACCGTGGGCACAGCCCTCACCCTTGCCGGAATTATCCTCATCCTGCAACTGCTCTTTGGCATCAACCCTAACCAACTTTGGCAACAAATCATTAACTTACCCCAAATCGTCCTCAATTGGATCTCCAATTAACCCCTGCATCTCCTCTCAAGCGCCCCTAGTCCAGTTTATCAACCGCACTCCAATTACTGACCTCAACTGGCACTCAATCCCCTCAGTTGTTCGACATCTACCCTAACCATTTGTAAAATTGGCCTTGATCCCCACTGTTTTCTCATCCCATCTGTGGCATTCTAAGGACAATCACCCCTTTCAAATCTAGCGAGATCGTGCGAGGCAACTCCCATGAAGACTAAGAAAAACTCCTCTAACATCCACCCAATTTGGAATTGGATTAACTGGTTAAGCTTTCCGATCCTGCTCTTTGTAGCCGTCCATATTCTGCAAGCTCAAGATTCTGTACCTCAATCGACCTTTTCCGTCCCGCCCCAATCCCTAGAACTGCAAACTCTCTTGTCAAAGCATTCTTGAGGTCTGGTAATGGTAGGCTAGACCTATTGAAACTTCATCGATTGTCTTATGTCAGGGCATCAGTTACGCCACCTTCTTGACCAACCCGGAACCCTTATTTTGCCTGGAGTCTATGACTGTCTGGGAGCGAAGTTGGCCGCCCAAGTGGGCTTTGAAGCGGTGTTTACCAGTGGGTTTGGCATTTCTGCCTCTACTCTGGGATTACCCGATTATGGGTTACTAACGGCGACAGAAACGCTCCAGAGTGTGGGAAAAATGGCCCAATCGATTTCTATTCCTCTGGTGGCGGATCTCGATACGGGTTATGGCAATCCCCTCAATGTGATTCGCACGGTGACTGAGGCGCTCCGGTGGGGGGTGTCTGGCATTATTCTCGAAGATCAGGTTTGGCCGAAAAAGTGCGGTCATTTTGAAGGAAAACAGGTGATTTCAGCAGCCGAACAGGTGGAGAAAATTAAGGCGGCAGTTCATGGGAGGGGGGAGAGTGGTTTGGTGATTGTGGGGCGCACAGATGCGAGAGCGCCGTTAGGCTTAGATGAGGCGATTCGTCGGGGGCGATTATATGCCGAAGCAGGAGCGGATATTGTGTTTATTGAAGCGCCCCAGTCTTGGCAAGAGTTGGTGAGTATTTCTGAGGCGTTTGCGGGGACGGGAGTCTATTTGTTTGCTAATTTGATTGAGGGAGGTAAAACGCCTTGTTTGAGTCGCTCTCAGTTGGAGGAGTTGGGGTTTAAGGTTGGAGTGTATGCCCTGTCGGGTTTGTTTGCGGCAACTCAGGCGATGCGCGAGTGTTTCCAGAGGTTGAGAGCAGAAGGGACGACGGGAAGGACACCAGAGGATCTCTCGTTCCCGGAATTTGAGCAAATTATTGAGGTGGATCGATATCGACAGTTGGAAAAGCAGTTTACAATACCTGACCAATCCATTCAAAATTAAATTACCCATGACTGAACCTTCTGCCGATCTGAATACCCAATCTTCTATGGCGACGCGCATCCGTAATCTGGTGGTGGTGTTAGCGGCGATCGCCTTAAGTGTAGCGTTATTTTTAGGCTTGCAAACCCAAAATCCGTCTACCTCGTTGTCTGAGTTGGCTGAAACTTCGATACCGCTAGAGGTGGCACTAGAGAATGAGAAGCCGACGTTTATGGAATTTTATGCCAATTGGTGTTTAAGCTGTCAGTCCATGGTTCCCGATATGGTGGCGTTGCGAGAGAGCTATGGGGAACAGGTCAATTTTGTGATGTTGAATGTGGATAATACTAAGTGGTTGCCAGAAATGGATACTTATCGAGTGGATGGTATTCCCCATTTTGTGTTTTTGGATCGTCAGGGAGAGGCGATCGCCGAAACTATTGGCGAACTGCCTAAACCGATCCTGCAAGATAAATTAGACGCTCTAGTGGCTGGTGTCCCCATTCCCGATGCTGGCAATATGGGCAACGTATCGAGCCTAGAATCGGGTTCAGGCAGCGAAGTCCCTAGGGTTTCCGATCCCCGCAGCCACGGCTCCCAGGTAATTATTAATAATTAACAATTCTATTGTGAGTAATGGATGCACCTCTAGAACGAATTCAACTGTCGCAGACGGCGAAGGATCAACTGACGAAGTTGAAACGGTATACGAAAATTGAACAGTGGAATATTCTCTGTCGTTGGGCGTTTTGCCGTTCTTTGGCGGAACCGTCAATCCCTTCTCCGGTTCCGATTCCTCGTGATAGTAATGTGGAGTTGTCTTGGCGGGTGTTTGGGGGGGAGCTGGCGGATGTTTTGGCGATCGCCCTCAAGCAACGTTGCGTTAATGATGGACTCGGCAGCGATCCGGAAACTCTGGCGCTTCAATGTCGCCGCCATATCCATCGCGGAATTGGCTATTTGGCAGGCGATCCGAATCTGAAGAAGATTGAGGCTTTAATCCGGTTGTGCGATCGCGTCTCTGGTAATCGGTAATCGGTAATCGGTCATGGTGTCTATGCTTTACTATTGCAAAAATGAGGCAATAAAGTACAACGGCTTTTGAGCCAGCTTATTGATAATTCTTCTGGATTAATTTAGGTTATCTAGTCCCAGAGATTAAAAGAAGATTCTGATTAAAGGTAGGTTGACAAAAGAAAGACGATCGTTTATAAGGCTTTCTATCTAGGTTAGATAGCAAGATTCACAAAACTTAAGATGAAATTTAATTAGGAATTCCTCTCATTAGTTGTACAATGTCTGGTGGATGAATTTTTAGTAACTTTTCTCAAAGAAAACGACAGGACAACCATGAGATTGAATCGACGACACTTTATTCTGGCTGCGGGAACAGGAATCGTAGCCGTTGCCAGCAAGAATCTTATCAGTAGGGGGCCGGCGATCGCCCAACGAACGGCTGTAAACCTCTACTCTTCCCGTCACTACGACACCGATGATGAACTCTACGACAGCTTCTCGCGAGCGACAGGGGTGAGAGTGAACCTGATCGAAGGGGATGCCGAACAACTGATCGAACGGGTCAAAAGTGAAGGAGCCAATACCAGGGCAGATATTTTACTAACCGTTGATGGGGGTAACCTGTGGCGAGCCAAACAAGATGGCATCCTACAACCGATTAGCTCTTCCACCCTGAATCAGAAAATCCCCAGTAACCTCCGAGACCCCCAAGGCCATTGGTTTGCCTTCTCCAAGCGGGCCAGGGTGATTATGTACAATAAGAATAAGGTGAGTAAATCCCAACTCTCCACCTATGAAGATTTAGCCGATCCCAAATGGAAAGGGAAAATCTTGATTAGAAGTTCGAGTAATATTTACAACCAATCCCTCCTGGGTTCCCTCTTAGCGGCCCATGGTGCAGAGAAGACCCTAGCGTGGGCTAGAGGGGTGGTTTCTAATTTTGCGCGATCGCCAGAAGGCAACGATACGGCCCAAATTAAAGCTTGTGCTGCGGGAGTTGGGGATATCGCCATTGCCAATAGCTACTATCTAGCTCGTCTGGGTAAATCTAGCCAACGGGAAGATCAACAAGTATTCAATACTGTAGGCATCTTTTTCCCCAACCAAACCGGCCCCAACGGTCGCGGAACCCATGTCAACATCAGTGGGGGTGGTGTCGTTAAGCACGCGAAAAACAAACAGGCGGCGATCGAGTTTTTAGAACATCTGGCCGAGCGTCAAGCTCAACAGTTTTTCGCTGAAGGCAATAACGAGTATCCCGTTGTCTCTGGTGTTCCCCTCGATCCCGTTTTGCAAAGTTTTGGCAGTTTTAAGGCCGATCCGCTCAACCCAGATGTCTTCGGTAAAAATAATGCAGAAGCCTTAAAAATTATGGATCGAGCCGGTTGGAAATAAGCCACAAGCTCTAGCCAGTTAATGGGTTAAAAAGCGGGCAAGATGCCCGCACTCCTGGAATTCTTTGATATAGCTGGAGTGGGAGCATCTTGCTCCCTGGATTTTTAATTAGGGTATTTAATCGGACTTGATAGAATCGGAGAATAGAGTTATAATTGATACAAAACAGACCCATGAAAGGCGATCGCCATCTTCTCCAACTCCCCCATATCCCCCTACAAACCAAAGAACTGCTTCCAGAATCTTCTGGAATCTATTACGTTCTCGATAAATCCCACAAAGTGTGGTACATCGGCCAAGCCAAAAACATCTGTAAACGCTGGAAAGGCAAAACCCATCATCGCAATGACATTAACCTTTCAACGAGAAAAAGTAGCCAAAAAGTAAACCTTCCTCTGTTTTTTTCAGGTCAATTTAGGACTATCGAATTAAAAATATAATATCAGTACCTATTACTGGTAAAATCAACCCAACGTTTTCGTGCGGTTAAACTGAGAAATGCGTTCGCGGTTAACTGTCCCTACAACCCACAGAATTAGAATATTAGTATCAATCAAAATTCCTTTGTGTCGATATTTTTTATAAATATCTTGAATTTCATCTATCATAATTCTCGAATTTTCATCGACTCAACTTCATTTGTTCTTGAGTTGATTGTAAATATCTTATAGACTCGTTCATATTGCCGGTTATCGGCAACGGGCAATAGAGGATTTTGCTTGATTTTAGTGGGGCGGGTATATCCCAAAGTAATCAGCCATTTATCTTCAGAAAACTCAACTTCTTCAAGTCGTAAGTCTTCAATCTCTTCCCCCAACTGAGGCAAAAGTTTTTCAAAGTAAGCTTTCGCTAGGCGTACTGCTTGTTCAACCTGTCGTGCCATAAATAATTAACCTCTAGATTGCTTTCAATGTTATACTATAATTCTACTTCGTAGAGTAACACAGCTTAGATTGTGAACTGCACCCGATCTAGTCATTTAACTGTTTTGTCATTAAAAAAACGATTATAGCGTTGATAGCCGACTCTGTGATAAAGTTGTAAAATGATCTCTAAATCAGTTAGCTCTGCCACTCTATAGTTAATCATGATGATTTTCTTCCTCTGAAAGTCAACCATTTATAAGTCAATTATACAACATTCGATCGCCGACCCAGTAGAATAAGCTATCATCCTCTGAAGTCAAGCAACTTAAATATACCCTTCCATATGCCTCCAGATAATCTCAATTCCAAAGTTAATGTTAGTGATTGCTTGTCCAAAATTGAATTACTGGATCGAGAACTATATGAGTATTTTTATTCGGTAATTATAATTAACTCAGTCCTAAAAAGAAAGCATATTAGTTTTCAAGGAAATAAAGACCGCTCATATTATAGACTCTACAAGTATAAAGAAGCTTTTTCTGCGGACTTAGTAGAATATTTATTCCAGCAATATCCAGTTCTAGAAGGGAAAATTCTCGATCCTTTCGCTGGTTCTGGGACAGCTCTATTTGCCTGCTCCTCTTTAGGTTACGATGCTGATGGGATTGAACTATTACCCGTGGGGCAAAAAATTATAGAGGCCAACTTAATTGCTAGGGAGGGGAACAAAAACCGGATTTTATCAAGGCTAGAATATTGGTTGGTTCAACAACCTTGGAATAGAGAAGGAAAATGCCAAGAGTTGAATACATTACGAATTACCCATGGTGCATATCCCCAAACAACTCAAAATAAAATAGGACGTTATATTTATGATATTCAGAATGAAGATATAGAGACTAAAGAACTCTTATTATTTGCCTTATTATCTATCTTAGAATCGATCAGTTATACCAGAAAAGATGGGCAATATTTGCGATGGGATTACAGGGCTGATCGTAACCAAAGTGCTAATACATTTAACAAGGGTAAAATATTATCATTCGATGAAGCTATCGATCGGCAGATCAATCAAATTAGGGAAGATTTAATACATCACGATCGACCCCAGGATTTATTCTCATTGCTTCAAGGAGATTTGAATAAAGGACAGATCAATTTACTCAAAGGGTCTTGTTTAGATATTTTACCTGAATTAAAATCTGAACATTATTCAGGAATTATGACTTCCCCCCCTTACTGCAACCGTTATGACTATACACGAACTTATGCCTTAGAACATGCAGTGCTGGGAGTCAATGAAATTGAATTAGTGCGTTTGCGCCAGGCTATGTTAACTTGTACGGTAGAAAACAAGTTTAAAGATCTAATTACTTTCAATCAATCATGGAAAACTGCTATTAATATTTGTAACCAGATGCCGTTATTACAACAAATTTTTAATGACCTCGATCATCAAAAACAGACCAAGCAGTTGAATAATCCAGGAATTGTGCGTATGGTAAAAGGGTATTTTTATGAGATGGCTTGTACAATCCAAGAATGCTATCGTGTTTTACAAAGAAATGGGAAGATGTTTATGGTTAATGATAATGTTAGATATGCGGGAATATCTATATCAGTAGATCTAATCCTCTCAAAAATAGCCGAAGAGCTTGGCTTTACGATTAAAAATATTATGGTTCTTCCTCAAGGAAAAGGGAATAGTTCTCAACAAATGGGTAGACATGGACGACAACCTTTAAGAAAATGTATTTATGTTTGGGAAAAGTAAATTTAAATGTCATTTCATAAACATTTAAGAATTTATGAGGACTTGATTACTCCTTACGATCAGATCCGATCGGGATTCATTTCTTTAGCATTAGAGAAAAATAAAAAAGCCACCCCTTTTATTGAAGAAGCAAAAGCACTTAAGGTCTTGGCATCAAGAGCTAAAGATCCCAAGGAGTTATTAACGATAAATAACATAAATGATGCATTACTTACAGCAGCCGGTATTTCTGGCAAGGCTAAAAATCACTTACGAGAATCGGATAAACAAGAAGCGATTAGAAATTTGCTAGAAAATTTTTTGGAGCCATCAGGCAATTCATTTATTGATGAATTAGTGTATCGCTTTCTGCTGACTAGAGGGGATGCTCTTGGGGGTAGAATTCGGAATTTAGCGGGTGCATTAGGTCTGTGGGGATTTACGAGAGTTTTTATATCTACTTGCTCAGTCCGTGGACTCAATTTACAGTATCTGGATATCAAAAGTCAACATTGGATGGCTTACAATTTTGAGCCAGAAATTGAGAAACAGGTTAAAGGTTTACATTGGATATCAGATCATCATGAACGAACTTTAATCTATAACTTAACTGTTCCAACTGTGAAGAAGAATGTAGATATTTGCCTATTGAATGCTTCCCCCCACGACATTACTTTGGGTAAAAATAAGGATTCAGCACATTATCAATCGGAAAACTATCTTGCTCTGGGAGAACTTAAAGGAGGAATTGATCCAGCAGGAGCAGATGAGCATTGGAAAACCGCAAACTCAGCACTTGGACGGATCAGAAAAGCTTTCTCAGATCAAAATTGCTATCCTAAAATGTTTTTTATTGGTGCAGCGATCGCCGATCATATGGCTCAAGAAATCTATCAGCAACTGAACGATCGCCGTTTAACCAATGCCGCAAATTTAACGAATGAAGAGCAAGTTGTTTCGTTATGTGATTGGCTATTAAACCTATGAAGAGCTTCTACTTAAGCTTTATGCAATACTTCCTTAAACTCTGGCATGGAAAATATAAACTCCCCTTCCGAATCTTATTTGGTGTGATTTTACTCGGCTTAATCGTTCGCTCTGTACCCTATCTTATCCCCATTCGCGCCCAAGATATCGCGCAAACGGACGGTGCAATCACGTTTGAAGACCGTCATGGAGTGCCCCTGGGAACCTTGCTCACCCGCGACCAAGATCATACGATGGTGGTTTCTCTGGATGATATTTCGCCCTATTTTATTCAAGCGATTATTGCGGCGGAAGATAAGCGTTATTATGAGCATGGTTCGGTGGATTTTATTGCGGTTTCTCGTGCGATTTTAGAGGCTTTTCAAGCTAGAGAAATTGTGAGCGGAGCTTCAACCATTACGATGCAACTGGCGCGGATGCTCTATCCGACTCACCGTACTCTCCCGAATAAAGTGGGTGAAATTTGGACATCCTGGCGCTTAAGTGCGGGTATGGATAAGGATACTGTCCTAGCTGCATATATTAACCGCTTACCTATGGGAAGTAATCTTTATGGCGTGGAAGCTGCGGCTCGTACTTATTTTGGTCTTCCGGCTGCGGACTTGAATTTGGCTCAAGCGACGTTGCTGGCATCGCTTCCCAATGACCCTATCGACCTCGACCCCTACCACCATTGGCAAGCGTTGAAAATTCGGCAGCGTTATGTTTTAGACCGGATGGTGGCGGATAAGATGGTTACGGCTATGGAGGCAGAACGGGCGTATAGTGAACAAGTTTATCTGCGATCGCGACAACAGGGAATCCTTGCCGCCCCCCATTTCCTCTTCTGGGTTGCCCAGCAGCTCCCCACCCCCGACGGAGGAACCATCCGCACCACCCTAGATAGCTCCCTCCAGCAGTTTGTCGCCACCCAAGTGCAGCAAGTGGTGGACGCTCTTGCCCCCCAACAAGTCCACCATGCAGCCGCCCTGGTTATCGATAATCATACCGGGGAAGTCTTGGCCTATGTTGGTTCTCCCAACTACTTCAACGACAGCCAACAGGGGCAAAATGATGGGGTGCAAGCCTTGCGCCAACCCGGTTCCACCCTGAAACCTTTCCTCTACCAACTGGCGCTGGAACAACAGGTTATCCGTCCCCAAACCATCTTGGCGGACGTGCCCACTACTTATGCTATTCCTGGCGCGAAACTATACAAACCGGTGGACTATAGCGAAACCTTTTTAGGGCCGGTGCGGGTACGTTTGGCTCTGGCTAATTCTCTGAATGTGCCCGCCGTGCGCGTGTTAGAAGAAGTGGGAGTTCCGGTGTTTCTCAATCACTTGCGGGAACTGGGATTTACCCATCTGAGCCATGAGCCAGAATACTATGGATTAGGCTTAACTTTGGGCAGTGGCGAGGTGAGTTTATGGGAGTTAGGGAGGGCGTATCTGAGATTGGCACATGACGGTAAACCCGTGCCTTTAGTTACCTATTTTGGGGAAGAAACAGAAGCAGCAGAAACGCCCACAGAGACGACTTCTTGGGAACTGATACGAGATATGCTTGGCGATCGCCATGCCCGTGCTACCAGTTTTGGGGTAGACTCAGTATTAAACTTGCCCTTTCCTGCGGCCGTCAAAACCGGCACATCCTCCGACTATCGCGATACCTGGACAGTCGGCTTTAGCGCAGATTATACTGTTGCCACCTGGGTGGGTAACTTTGACGGAACCGCCATGCAGCAAGTCTCCGGAGTCATGGGAGCAGCTCCCCTCTGGCATCGAATTATGCAACAGTTACATGAAACTAGAGAACCGGCCGATTTTGCGCCTCCATCCGGTTTAGTTCAGCACCCCATTTGTGCCGTTACCGGACAAATTCTTGGGGATCAATCTCAATTTGAATCTGGTGTAGGGGCGGGTTTCAAACCCGCCCCTACTTGTCCTTCTGCCATTGTTTTAGAATACCTCTATCCCCAAGACATCCAACAATCCAATACTCAAAACCAGCCCCTAGAACTGCCCCCAGAATATAATGAATGGCTTTCCCAACAGCCAGAAAACCAGTGGCAAGGAGAACCGAGAATTGTCTTTCCTGAAAATGATGATTATTTCTTGCTCTCGCCCCAAGCAGAACAGGAAAATCGCCTAGAATTCAAACTAGCGGGTAAAATTGAAGACCCGCTAGAATGGTGGTTAAATGGTGAAAAAATCGCCACAACTCAATCTAATTCCCTATTTTGGAATATGAAACTAGGCAGTTGGGAACTGGAAGTAAAAACCGCCGGAGGAGAACCCAAAAGTCAGATTATTTTTCAAGTCCAAGAAGCGCCGCAAAAACGAACCCGTCGCGGCTTTTCCATCGCCGATTAGACTCCCGGAAAAGAATCAACCACTTTGATTTTAATATCCGGGAAACTGTTGACATATTGAATCTTAAAATCCGGAAAATGATCGACTTGCTTCCATTTTCCACAAGCATCGGGAAACTGTTCAACCCATTTGACCTTTAAATCGGGAAATGACTCAACCACCTGCACCTGAATATCGGGAAACTGTTCCACCACTTGCACCTTGCCATAAAGCTGGATGCCATTAAAACTGCAATTATCTGCATTTATTCCATCCTCTGTTTTTCCTGGCAGAGCTGCTAAAATCATGGCCAGAAAAAGACTTAGACTGAAAATGCTTATTGTTGGGAGCGATCGCCCCATGATTTTACCTCTTTTCATTTCACCCAATTATGCTATAATATAGCGTTATTTCCAGAAGTGTTTCAAAACCGTGTCTAGACCGATCGCTGTAGACTTATTTGCCGGTGCAGGAGGGATGAGCCTAGGTTTTGAGCAAGCGGGATTTGATGTTTTAGCCTCTGTAGAAATTGACCCCATTCACTGCGGAGTGCATCACTATAATTTCCCCCATTGGACGACTCTTTGCGCCGATATCTCCCAAATTACAGCAGCAGAAATTCGGAAAAAATCAGCCATTGGCAAGAAAACTATTGATGTCGTTTTTGGTGGCCCTCCCTGTCAAGGGTTCTCCGTGATCGGCAAACGCGCTCTAGACGATCCCCGCAATCGCTTAGTTTATCATTTTATTCGCTTAGTCTCTGAACTAAAACCAAAATTTTTTGTGATTGAAAATGTTAAAGGAATGGCGATGGGGGAGCATCGTTTATTTATTGAAGAAATTATTGACAAGTTTGCTTACCATGGTTATCAAGTAGACCGTAATTACAAAATCCTCAACGCTCGTCATTATGGCGTACCTCAAAACCGAGAACGACTCTTTTTACTCGGATGTCATCAAGATTTGCTCCTTCCCCAGTATCCCCAACCCTTAAGCCAGTTTACCTCAACTCAGATTAGTAACCCTGAACCCTACTTCGATCCCCATCCCACCGTTAAAGATGCCATTGAAGGACTCCCTAAAATTTATCGATATCCAGAACTCGAAATCCAAGATTGGGTAAAAGCTCCGTTTAGAAATCATAGTCACTATGGTAAGATTTTACATGGAATCTTGAAATTAGTTGATGATTATTCCTACCCTCGCCAATATGATAAAACCCTGTTAACTTCTAGTCTTAAAACTCGTCATACTCCTGAATCGATCCAGAGATTTAAGGCAACTCAACCGGGAAAAATGGAACCCATTAGTCGTTTTTTGAGACTTCATCCGCAGGGACTGTGTAATACGTTAAGAGCAGGGACACCTGGCGATCGCGGTGCGTACACTTCTCCCCGTCCCATCCATCCCTTTGAACCGAGATGTATTACCGTTCGGGAAGCAGCCAGGCTCCATTCTTACCCCGACTGGTTCCGGTTTCACCGCACCAAATGGCATGGGTTTCGACAAGTGGGGAATTCAGTACCGCCATTTTTAGCTAAAGCAGTCGCTGCGGAAATTGGTAAAGCTTTAGAGTATTCTCCCGTGCGTCCTCGGAAAATGATTCAACTCGATCGCACGGATTTATTAGTATGGGATAGTGCCACAGCCGCCCGATATAGCGGTTTGCGTGGTAAGGTTTAGTAATGTTGTAAGGGTTGAGTTATGAAGTTGGAGTTTGAAGTGCCGTCGATGGTGTGTGAGGGCTGTGTGGATGCGGTGAAGAAGGCGATCGCCAAAGCAGATAGTAGCGCCCAAGTCAATATTGTCCTAGAAACTAAGGCGGTGACGGTGGAAACGGGATCGTCAGAGCAAGAGATCCATCAAGCAATTACGGCGGCTGGCCATACGGTAGCTTAAATTATGGCTTCAGTTAAATCTGGATGGTTTTCTCGGTTGGTGGGGCGATCGCCGAATCTGTCGATGCGGTTAATGGCGATCGGCATTGCCATTACCCTATTCTTCCTCATTGTCGCCTTATTTGCCCCGGTTTTCCAGGCTTGGGGATGGCTGCAAGATCCCAGGGAAGCGCTGATGAACCCGCCCCAAGCACCCCCATCTGCCCAATATTGGTTGGGTACAACCCGGTTGGGCTATGATGTGCTTTCTCGTACCCTGTTTGGGGCGCAAGTAGCCTGGAAAGTGGTGATTTTAGCCACGCTCCTGAGTATTCTGGTGGGCGTTCCCCTGGGCTTGGTGAGTGGCTATAAGGGCGGGAAATTCGATCGCGTCGTCTTATTTGCCATGGATACCCTTTATACGCTACCGGGCTTATTGCTGTCGATTACATTGGCATTTGTGGTGGGCAGAGGGATCTTCAACGCGGCGATCGCCATTAGTATCGCCTATGTGCCCCAATATTATCGGGTTGTTCGCAACCACACGATCAGCGTTAAAACAGAACTCTACGTGGAAGCCGCCCAAGCCATGGGAGCCTCCACTTGGCGTATTCTCACCCGCTATTTATTCCTGAATGTGATTCAAAGTGTACCCGTATTATTTACCCTCAATGGAGCCGATGCCATCATGACTCTAGGGGGTTTAGGGTTTCTCGGTTTAGGGTTACCGGAAGAAATCCCGGAATGGGGACACGATCTCAGATTAGCCCTAGAAGTCCTACCCACGGGGATTTGGTGGACTGCCCTTTTTCCTGGCATGGCGATGACATTGATGATTGTCGGATTATCCTTGGTGGGTGAAGGGTTGAATGAGTGGGTAAACCCGAAGTTACGCAATCAGACGTAATCAAAGACTTGAATTATGCTTAAGCTCCCATTCCGGAATAATGCTTTAATCCTTTACGCCATAACCAACGATTAGCAGCATAAAAAATTAGTCCCCATCCAATCAGCGTACAAAGGGCGCGACCCCAATTGACTGGTAAACCCACCAGAACTGATGCCGGAAAATTCACGAGGTAGGGAAAGGGAGTCCACCAAAGTATTTCTTGGATGACGGGGGGAAAGATCTGTAAAGGGGCAATAATTCCGGATAAAAAGACATATAATAAAGACCAGAGTTGCTCTAGGGCGCTGGCTCGTTCTGTCCAAAAGGCAAAAATAGCGAAGGTATATTGAATGCTAAAGCGGACAAAAAAGACGATTTGAGTAATAAGCAGAAACAGGGCGATCGCCTGCCAGCTCGGTATCCAAAAGGCTTGAGGATAGAGAACAAAAAATAAGACGACTAAGCCGATGCTAAAGGGAATTCTCGCGAGTCGTTCCGCAAGATGACGCGCGAGGTAATGGGAAACGGGATCGATAGGTTGCAATAATCGGGGTGAAAGTTTACCTTTGACGACTTCCTCTTCAAATTCCCAAATGACCCAGACAAGAGCTAATTGACGCACGAGAAAGACGCTTAAAAAATAGCGGCCAAATTCGAGAGAACTTAAACCAAAATCAGCATTATCGGCTGCTTCAATCCAAACGCCCATGAGAATAAAGGGTAAGCAATTCGAGATAGCCCATAAAAAGAGTTCTGCCCGATATTCAACCATATGGGCATAATAGGTATCGAGAAAGATTTGGGTTTTTTTCAGGAAAAATTTCATGTTGTGATTCCCGTGCGAAAGACTCGGCCAATAATTTCTTCAATGGGAGGGTCGGTAATTTTGAGATCGAGGATTTCTAAGTCAGCGAGAATACGAGCAATGGTGGTCGTTAAGGCTTCCCGTTGGACTAAAAAGCGGACTTGGTGACCGGCGATCGCCTCAATTTCTCCATAGGGTTCTAATTCTGTGCTTGAATACTCTTGGGCTAAGTCTACTTGCACCTCTCGATAGGGCGCAAAGCGATCGAGCAGGGTTTGCAAGGAACCATCATAAATCAATCCTCCTTTGTGGATTAAGAGGACGCGATCGCACAATGCAGTAATATCAGCCATATAGTGACTGGTTAACAAAATCGTCGCCCCATAGCGCTGATTGTATTCGCGCAGGAACTCCCGCACATTTTCCTGAGCATTCACATCTAATCCCAACGTCGGCTCATCTAAAAATAGCACTTGCGGCCGGTGCAACAAAGCGGCTAAAAGTTCCGCCTTCATGCGCTCCCCTAGGGACAGCTTACGCACCGGTTGGGTTAATTTCTCCTGTAACAAGAGCATTTCTGTGAGTTCCCCTAACCGCTCCCGAAACTCTGAGGTTGACAACTCATAGACTGCCGCATTAATTCGCAAAGAATCCAGGGCCGGCAAATCCCACAACAACTGTTGTTTTTGCCCCATGACTAAGGTAATATTGCGTAAAAATTCGGTTTGCCGCTTAAAGGGCACATATCCCCCCACCTGCACCTGGCCGCCAGAGGGGTGGACTAAACCGGTTAACATTTTTAAGGTTGTGGTTTTTCCTGCTCCATTTGCGCCTAAAAATCCCACCACTTCACCCGATTCAATCTCAAAAGAAATCTTTTTAACTGCTTCGACTTGGCGGTACTTCCGTTTCCAGAAGTGCCGTAATGTGCCCTGAAGTCCCGGTTCCTTAATGGCGACGGGATAGGTTTTACTCAGGTGATACACGCCAATCAGAGGATGACCCATCTCCCTTGCCTGGTAAAAGTGAACATTTCTTATGGTAGCTAAACTTGTTGCCCGATCGTTAATCAATCGGGGTTGTGCAATCTACAATACTACGGGTAAGGGTTGCTTGTCTTTGAGAGGATAACCCTGTTGTTGAATCTCTTGTTGTAAGGCTCTGACTCGTTTTTGCGGTGCAGGATGGCTGGCGAGAAAATCCCAATTGCGACTGGAATCTTGGCTCAAACGGCTGAAAAAGTCGATCGCGCCAGCGACATGACCATAGGTTTGATAGAGTAGGGTGAGACCAAATCGATCGGCTTGGGTTTCCTGGGATTGGGAATAGCGAGAGTTGCTAATGGCGACGAGTACAGTGCTGGCATCACTGAGCCAATCGAGATTACCAAATAGGGTGGAAATGGCTAAACGGACGACTAAGGTGCGTCCTAATCGTCTTAAGTGATCTCGATGGGCAAAATGGCCTAATTCATGGCCGAGAATCATCATCAGTTCGTTTTCGGATTCGACGTTTTCCAGGAGTCCTTGGAAGATCACGACGACATCTCCGGGAATGGCGATCGCATTCACCGTGGGTTGATTCACATACAATACCCGATAGTCCCGATCGCCGTCGTCTAAATGGCTTTCTAAGCGATCGAGCAGTTGGTTCAGGGTTTCTTGCTCTACGGAGTCTTCCGCTTGCTGCTCATATACCGGCACAATGAGAGCGCCTAGCTTTTGCTCCACACTGACGGGAATGCGGGTAATGGCCAAATCGGCGATCGCCAATCCCCCCCAAATGGTGAGGGCGATCGCCAGCACAAACAAACCGGCGAGAATCAGTAACTGACGGTTGCTCGTGGGAGGATTGCGATCGCTCATCGTCAACTCTTCTTAATCATTACTTTTAACAGGACGGAACGGATATAAAAAATTGAGTAAGGGATAAATTCCACGAGTTTGAATCCACAACCGCCCTTGGCCACTAAAGCGACAAACCAGACCCTCTCCGCCTAAAATTCCCGTTTTCAAACTCTTAAAGCTTAATCCACCAATCATCTCTACATTATAGTTTAAAGTCTCTTCAAAAGCAACCACATAACCCGTATCAACCACATAATCCCCTTCTACCGGTATTTCGATAATCGCTCCGTAGGAACTAAACCAAAAATCCCCCGTTCCACTAGCTCGTAATAGAAACAAAGACTCACCACTAAAAAATCCTTTTACACCTTGAAATTTCGTATCAATATCGACCGTATCACTGCAAGCTACAAACCCAGAAGATTGCACCATTAATCCCTTGCTACCATCAAGGGCATAATATTCAATATCCCCTGGCACTCCCGGAGAAACATATAACGATCCGCCTTGTTTTTCGGCAGTAAACTCGTTAATAAACAGGGATTCACCGCCGAACATTCTACCCACACTCTTGAGCATACCGCCCTTCATTTTTGACTGCATGGTAATGCTCGTATCCATAGCAGCCATGGCGGACGCTTCCACTAATACCTTCTGTTGGGGCCGTAAATTTAGCACCAGGGAGGCATAAGCCGGGGAATGATCGATTTGATAAGTAAATTGTGACATGATCATGGGTAATAGGTAATCGGTAATGGGGAATTGGCAATTATTGGCGCTCAGGGAGTTGAGAGCCAACGGTAAATCCAAAGCTACCTGGATTATGGGTTTGGCAGTATACTTTGCCATTGCCTTTGAATCGACAAATAAAGCCTTCACCACCAAAGAATGCACCCAACCAACTGGAATTAGCCTTATCAATTTCAAAATTCAAACTGCGTTCAAAGGCAACAATATGCCCGGTATCGACGATATATTCACCATTAACCTCAATTTCATAAATACCACCAAATGAAGTGAGAATGACAGGGCCAAATCCTGACATTTTCAGCCAAAAAATTGATTCACCAGAAAAGAAAGATTTGAAGCCTTCAAAGCCCAAATCAAGAACCACATCAGAGGCACAAGCTAAATAGGAAGCTGCTTGTACCACTAATTCTTGCCCCGTCATCTCGTAAACCATGACATCTCCCATCAGTTGAGGAGCCAGGAAAATTTCCCCGTTGGGCGTGGGGCAGCGAAACACACTTAAAAAGAGAGATTCCCCCCCTAACATGCGTTTAAGTCCTCCCATAATGCCGCCCCCTTTTCCTTGACGGAGGGTGGTGCTGGAGTTGATAAAGCCACTCATGGCAACCATTGCCCCAGCTTGTGCAACGACTTCTTCGCCACTGTTGAGGGTGACTTTGGCGATCGCACTATCGGGCTGTTTCAGCAGTTCAATATCCATAATCTTTAATTGCGTACCTTGGGACGTAAAAAACCAACTAAACCACTAACACTTCTCGACTGTAGATAAATCACGCCTTTACCTTTCAGACGATTGACAAATCCTTCACCCGACGTAATCGAGCTAATCAGCCCCCCCGATAAACCAATACTCATTTTAATATTGGGACTATAGGCGACTAAATGGCTATTATCAACGATAAATTCTCCAGATACACTCTGTTGGCTGATACCACCATAAGCTCCAAAAAATACTTTTCCTTTACCGCTTGCTTTGAGTTTAAATAATCCTTCTCCAGCGAACCAACTCGCCAAACCTGCCCAGCGTACCCCTAATTTGACGTTGGCAGTGCTGGCAATATAAGCCCCCGGTTGTAAACACAGGGCATTACCGCTTAAGTCAACACATTCAATATCGCCAATTAAGGATTGGGTGAAGACTACCGTTAAGGGTTTTTGGGTGTTATTTTGAAAGCGATTCACAAATAGGGATTCGCCTCCAAAAAACTTCTTCATTAAAGCCGAGAAAAAGCCCCCAGAAAACTCGGTTTTCATGGATAACCCCCCATCCATGCTCGTCATCGCTCCTGCTTCAGCGATGATTTGTTCTCCAGGGTTCAGGGTGACAAAAATAGCCGAAAATGCGGGTTTATAGCGAATTTCATAGGGCACAATGTTTAACCCCCTGTGGGATATCTTGAGTTACCGACAGGGGTAGCATGGTTTTCTGGGTTGCATGGGATTTTTTAGCTTTGTTTTAAGCTTCCGTTGCTCGCCGTAATTATAAAGAGTCCTTAAAAGCGATCGCTCTCTGGGGCAGTCCCTCCAGGATTAAACCCTGGCTGAGTCAGGAAGAAATTTTCCGCACTATCATTTTGATACACACAGTTCACCTTGGGATTCCCGTCAATGCTGCCCGTGTAACCAAAGGTATTCATACGATTCTTGCAATCATTAAACTTATCACGGGGCAGAAGATTGCGCTGTTCTAAAATCACCCAGTTATTGCGCCTCAGTACACATCCCGGTTGCATCGCGGGTTGAGACACATAGACACTAAACGGGTTTAAGGTAACATAGAGCCGAGTATCCATCACCATCGCACTCGCTCCATATTTGACACACAATTCTGGATCGGGAGCGCTGCGATCGATAAAATCACGGGAAGCCACATTTTCTGGCGATAGGGTAGTGGTGGAGCTAAACGCGATCCCAATCCCGATCCCCAAAACAAAGATCCCCCCCATCAGAGCCACCAACGTATAGTTAAAGGGAGAAGATTTCGGGCCAAAATTACCGGTTGATTTGCGTCTTGAGCTGGTTCGAGTCATAGATTTTAGGTTAGCACAGAGGAACGGGAGAAGTGAGATTGATCCCCTCTCCAGTCTAGTATGACGAGTTTGGCAATCGATTGCCTACCGATGCGATCGCCAGAGCCTCCAAGACTCTTTTGCTTCGTGCCACGAAGCACTATAGTAAAACAAAGGCCATACCTGGCTAAACCCATTTGCTTGCTCGTGTTAGGAGAACACATCATGTCAATTCTATTTCAATTATCCCTATTTGCCTTAGTTCTTTTATCCTTCGTTTTAGTGGTGGCTGTTCCCGTCGCCTATGCTCTGCCCCAAAACTGGGAACAATCTAAACCCTTGTTGTATGTTGGCTCTGGCTTCTGGGCGATTCTGGTGATCGTGGTTGGCATCTTGAATTTTTTTGTGGTCTAAGGTTCTGAGTCTGGGGCAATCTTTGGCTACCTTTAAGACCAATGATTGTCCCCCCACCGTAGAGGACAAGCCTTAGAAATGGGGACTTTTAAGGGAAAAAAATTTTCCCTTGTGCCGATTTACCGCGCGAAGCGCTATAACTATGACAGTTTTTGAGGGAACATTTACCCAGACCGAGGGACTGCGGTTTGCCATTATCATTGGTCGGTTTAACGACCTGGTAACGGGAAAACTGCTCGCTGGGTGTCAAGATTGCTTAAAAAGACATGGGGTAGACATCGACCCCAATGGGACTCAAGTCGATTATATCTGGGTTCCGGGGAGTTTTGAGATCCCCCTAATGGCTCGACAAATGGCGATCGCTAATCAATATGATGCCATCATTTGTTTAGGAGCCGTGATCCGAGGCGATACCCCCCACTTTGACTATGTATCGGCTGAAGTCGCCAAAGGCATTGCTGCGGCTGGATTTCAAACCGGAGTCCCGGTCATCTTTGGTATCCTCACTACCGATACCCTACAACAAGCCTTAGAACGGGCCGGAATTAAAAGTAACCTAGGTTGGAATTATGCCATGAATGCCCTAGAAATGGCGACTCTCATGCGTCAAATCCCCTCCTCTCAACCCTCCTAGTAGACCGGATCGTCTTCCCAAGATCATCTCCGCGTCCCCGTGTCCCCCTGTCCCCGTGTCTTTTTCTCAGACTCCCCCTCAACTCATTTTTAGAGTAGGGGACTGGTATAGAAGTACAAAAATAGGGTATTATAGAATGTCTGTGTTATAAGCAGATGGGGTAATTTCCAAGCCAACTTGGAAAACAACCCTGTAGAGGTTTGGAGGCTGCGAAAATGCGTGTCCCCACTGTAAACCCCAGCATAAAGATACGGAGATAACTACTAGGAAATCATTCGCATGGTCAATCAGGAATTAACGGCTACAGACATTGGTTTTACCCACGAAGATTTTGCGGCACTGCTCGATAAGTACGATTATCATTTTAGCCCCGGCGATACCGTAGCAGGTACGGTGTTCAGTCTGGAGCCAAGGGGCGCTCTGATTGACATCGGCGCGAAAACCGCAGCGTACATTCCCATTCAGGAAATGTCCATTAATCGCATCGATACCCCCGATGAAGTCTTACAGTCCAACGAAACCCGTGAGTTCTTCATCCTCACCGATGAAAATGAAGATGGACAACTAACCCTCTCCATTCGCCGCATAGAATATATGAGGGCTTGGGAACGAGTGCGGCAACTGCAAGCAGAAGATGCTACAGTCAGGGCCCAGGTATTCGCTACAAACCGGGGCGGAGCCTTAGTCAGAATTGAAGGGCTACGGGGCTTTATTCCCGGCTCCCACATCAGCACCCGCAAACCCAAAGAAGATTTAATGGGTGAAGAGTTGCCCTTAAAATTCTTGGAAGTGGATGAAGACCGCAATCGTCTGGTTCTCAGCCATAGAAGAGCGCTGGTAGAACGGAAGATGAACCGCCTCGAAGTGGGCGAAGTGGTCTTGGGTATGGTACGCGGTCTCAAGCCTTACGGGGCCTTCATCGATATTGGTGGAGTCAGTGGTCTACTGCACATTTCCGAAATTTCCCACGACCACATCGACACCCCCCACAGCGTGTTCAATGTCAATGACGAGATCAAAGTGATGATTATTGACTTGGATGCTGAACGGGGCCGGATTTCCCTGTCTACCAAGCAACTGGAGCCGGAACCGGGCGACATGGTGAAGAATCCTGATTTGGTTTACGATAAAGCCGAAGAAATGGCAGAGCGCTATCGTCAGAAACTCCGCGCTCAGGCTGAAGGGATTGAACTACCGGAAGAAGGCGCGACTGCAACGGAGGAAGCTCCTGTAGCGGAAGAGACCGCAGCCGAACCGGAGGCCTCGGAGACTGTAGAGGAATCAGAAGCCCCGGCTGAAGCGGTGGAAGAAGCGCCAGCAGAATCCCAGGACACAACCTCAGAAGCCTCAGAAGCCTCAGAAGCCGAATCTTCCGCAGAACCGGAAGAGACGGAAGAGACGGAAGAGACGGAAGAGACTTCATCAGAAGAAACCCCAGAGGAAGAGTTGGCTGCTGCTGAATAAAAGCCAAGGGAGGAGATATGAAACCCTGGTGTGGGTGGGCCAGTCCCACCCAGCTTTTTATTGGTAAAATTATGACAGGGGGAAGTTGCCGGTTTGGTTACTGAGCAAAGTCGAAGTGGGGTGAGTGTGGTCTGTGACGATCGCCAGTTTGAGAACATTAGGGCCATCCTATTCGATAAGGATGGAACCCTGGCCCATTCAGAACCCTATTTACGCCATATGGCCCAACGGCGATCGCGCCTAATAGATGCCCAAATCCCTGGAGTGGGCGAACCCCTATTGATGGCTTTTGGGGTCGATGAGCAAGGCTTTAACCCCGCCGGATTAACCGCCGTAGGGAGTCGCCAAGAAAATAAAATCGCGGCAGCAGCCTATGTGGCCGAAACCGGGCGCAGTTGGCTCGAAGCCTTAGAAATTGTGGCTCAAGCCTTCCAGGAAGCTGACCAGGTCATGCAAAATAAGGCCCAGGAAACCGTGGTATTGCCTGGAGTGGCTCAAGTGTTCGACCGTTTGAGGCAATCTGGCTTAATATTAGGGGTTGTTTCCTCCGATATCCGTGAGAATATAGAAAAATTTCTCGATTTTTATCACCTGAGAGAGTATATTGAAGCGATCCAAGGGGCAGAACCCCACCTAACCAAGCCCAATCCCCAGGTATTTTGGTCAGCCTGCGACCAGTTAGGAGTGTCGCCCCAACAAACTCTAATGGTGGGAGATTCTCCGGGAGATTTCACCATGGCTCGCAGTGCCCAAGCCGCCGGAAGCATTGGTGTAGCCTGGGGATGGAGCCGATCGCCCAACCTTAAACAAGCGGATGTGGCGATCGCCAAATTAGACGAAATACAAGTAATCAGTTAAATTGGAATGTTAGCTAGAGTTAAGGATTTTCCGACTCTACACAATTGAATCAACTTTATGGAAACCAGAAACTGGTTTCTGTAGCCTCTCTTACAACAAGAGATAGAATCACTTGATTCGAGTTCACCCTCATTAAACAAAAGGAGATTTTTCCTTGGTTCGTCGTTATTTATTTACCTCAGAATCCGTAACTGAAGGACATCCCGATAAAATCTGCGATCAAATCTCAGATACTATCATCGATGCTCTTCTAGCCGAAGACCCCAGCAGCCGTGTCGCTGCCGAAGTCGCCGTCAACACCGGATTAGTCCTGATCACCGGTGAAATCACCTCCCAAGCCCACGTCAATTACATCGATTTGGCGCGGAAAAAAATTGCTGAAATTGGCTATGTGCATAGTGAAGGCGGCTTCACCAGCAATAGTTGCTCCGTCCTCGTTGCCCTCGATACCCAATCCCCCGACATCGCCCAAGGGGTTGATGCTGCCGCCGAACAGCGCGAAATGTCCTCTGAAGAGCGCTTTGACTCCACAGGTGCTGGAGACCAAGGCTTAATGTTTGGGTTTGCTTGCAACGAAACCCCCGAATTAATGCCCCTGCCCATTAGTTTGGCCCACCGCATCTCTCGTCGGTTAGCCGCAGTCCGCAAAACCGGGCAACTCTCCTATCTGCGTCCCGATGGTAAAACCCAGGTAACCGTTGCCTATGAAGATGGGAAACCCGTTGCCATTGATACGGTCTTGATTTCCACCCAACATGCCTCCAGCATTGGCGAGCTGACTGACAACGCGGAAATTCAGAAAAAAATCAAAGCCGATCTCTGGGATGCCGTGGTGCTTCCCTCATTTACTGATTTAGAGATAAAACCCGACAGTGCAACCAAATATTTTGTTAATCCTACCGGTAAATTTGTCGTTGGTGGCCCCCAAGGGGATGCCGGTCTAACTGGACGTAAAATAATTGTTGATACTTATGGTGGCTATTCTCGTCATGGTGGTGGCGCATTCTCCGGTAAAGACCCCACTAAGGTAGACCGTTCTGCTGCCTACGCTTGCCGATATGCAGCCAAAAATATTGTGGCGGCAGGACTGGCAGAAAAATGCGAAGTGCAATTGGGGTATGCCATTGGGGTTGCTCGTCCCGTGAGCATCATGATTGAAACCTTTGGTACAGGTAAAGTGGATGATGACCAGTTGCTAGAAGCAGCTCAGAAAGTCTTTGAATTTCGTCCGGCTGGAATTATTGAAACTTTTGGCTTGCGGACACTACCGAAAGAACGGGGAGGCCGCTTCTATCAGGAAGTCGCTGCCTATGGTCATTTCGGACGCAATGACTTAGATCTCCCTTGGGAAAAAACTGATAAAGTGGAATTACTCAAGGAAGCTTTAGGCACAGCAACTACCGCAAGTTAACTAATTCGCCGTAAGTCCCCCACTGAATTCGGTACTCCGAATCAGTGGCGGGATATAAGGCGGGCTGCGACGATGCTCTGCTCTAATTGCCATTACCAAATATCGGAATTACCGCTAGATGTGAGGACTTGGACAAGTCCAAGTTGCAAGGCTCATCAGAAAAACTAAATTGGCATCAGCTTGACTGCAACTGCAACTAATGATAGGGTTGCCTTTTTGCTTTTGCCTATTGCCTATTTCGCCAAATCCAAAAACTGCTAATCTATCATAGAAGCTAAATGTGCAACTAGATGGGGCAATCATGAGGCAGCTTTGGCAATGGTTCAGGAATTTAGTGGGGCAAATCTTTAATCCAGGAGGGAAGGTTTTACAGGGGAGTTCTCCAGAATCCGATCCGCATCAGACGTTATCAGAGGAAACCCTTCTACCCCTGAGTGAAACAGATTATGAGTTTTTATTTCGCCAGCTCATGGAGGGAGTTGCCCAGGGATGGCAAGTCGAGAGGGTGACGCTCTTTTTTGAAAAATTAGGCGATCGCAGCACCTCGGATGAGTGGCTAGGGTGGTTAAGAGCCTATCGAACTCGATTATTGGGAGGGCGATCGCCCCAAACTCAGCACGCCAATCAGATGATGAGAGTCGGGGAAATGGTGCGATCGCTCCCCAAATGGCAACCGGTGGGAGAAGCTATCTATGAGATTGGATTACAACTGCGCTTGCGCTCCCAAGGCAGTTCTCTGTGGGAATATATGAGTCCGAGTGTAACGGCGAATTCTGCCTCAACGGTTCCTAGTCCTGCGCCATCTGCAACTCCACCACAAACGCCTCCCCCTCAACCCCCTGCCTCCGATCCTTTGCCCAGTTCTCCCTCTTCTGAGACTCCTCCGGAAAAGCTCGATCCAGTGGATACGGTGAATGTGGAAGCGAGTGATTCTCAGATGAGTCCTCTGTTTTCTCCAGAACCTTTACCGGATGTTTGGGATGCTCCCCCGGAAACCCCAGAACCGGAACCAGAAACCCCAGTAGAAACCCCAGAACCGGAACCAGAAACCCCAGCAGAAACCCCAGAACCGGAACCAGAAACCCCAGCAGAAACCCCAGAACCGGAACCCGCGATCGCCAACTCACCGGAATTGGCTACTTCCGTAGAAGAGTATATTCGACAACAACCAGTGATCAACTTAGCCTACAGTGCCCATGGACAACAATGGACAGAAGCGGTTAGCCTGAATCAATTAGTGCAAAAACTAACTGAAATGCCCCATTTGATCGCCCAATTTTCCCAGCAAGTGGGCATCAGTAGTCAAAATCCTGAAGAAATTGTCGAAGCCATTTATCAGCAACTGTATCAGATTTATCAACAACATCAAGCCAATGGTACAGTAGATGAAGCGACGCTGCTATTTAATCAAGGGATGCAACAAGCTAAAGCCGGAAACTATGCAGATGCGATCGCCACTTGGGATCGCGCTCTCAGTCAGCAACCGGGACTCTACAAAGCCTGGTTAAATCGGGGGAATGCCTTAGTGATGTTACGGCAACCTCAAGCGGCGATCGAGTCCTATGATAAAGCCTTAGAGCTACAATCGGGACTCTATGAAGCCTGGGGAAATAAAGGCGTGGCGCTGCTCAACTTAGGCAAATATAAAGAGGCGATCGCCGCTTTTGATGAAGCCCTTAAACTCAAATCCGATTATCCGGAAGCTTGGGATAATCGAGGGTTAGCCTTGCGGGAACTGGGCCACATTCAAGAGGCGATCGACTCCTTCGATCGAGCATTAACCCTGAAGCCAGACGATCCATCTGTCTTAAAACACCAAGTAGAAACCTTGAAATTGAGAGAGTCTTGATATAGCGCTTCGCCCTAGGTGAAATTTGATGTAAATTTTTTTAAAGTGTTATCCCTAACCCTTGCAGAAATCCCGCATTATCCGTTAAACAAAAAGAGACAAAACTTACTGAACATGCAGGTCAGTTGATGGATTGGCTCTCAGACACCGTAACCCTCTCGCGCATTCAATTTGCTTTAACCGCCATTTTTCATATGCTCTGGCCTGTCCTCACCACAGGTATGGGCATCTTCCTGGTTATTCTGGAAGGGCTATGGCTGAAAACTGGCAATCCAGACTATTATCGTCATTGCCGCTTTTGGGCTAAGATCTACGTTCTTAATTTCGGCATTGGTGTGGCTTCTGGACTGCCCATGGCCTTCCAGTTTGGCATGAACTGGGCCCCCTTTTCGGAAGCGGTGGGCGACTTTTTTGGTACAGTCCTCGGTTTTGAGGGAACCATGGCCTTTATGCTTGAAGCCAGTTTCCTGGGTATCATGCTGTTTGGTTGGGACAGGGTTCCCCCAGTGATTCACTATATCGCTACAATTTTGGTGGCCTTTGGAGCCAACTTATCCACCTTCTGGATTTTATCGGCCAATTCTTGGCTACAAACTCCCGCAGGTGGCGAGTTTATCGATGGCAAGTTTGTGGTGCATGACTTTTTTGCGGCTATTGCTAACCCGTTTATGGTCAATAGTTTCCTACATATGTTTTTCGCCACGTTGGAAACGTCTTTGTTTGTGATTGGAGGAATTAGCGCTTGGTATTTAATTAATGGGCGTAATGTGTCCTTTTTTAGCAAATCTCTGAAAATTATTTTAGCGGTGGCGATCGCCGTTGCTCCCCTACAAATCTTCATCGGTCACCTGAGTGCCGAACAAGTCTACCACCATCAACCCACCAAACTCGCAGCCATGGAATCCCAATGGGAAACCATTCCCGCAGGAGAAACAGCAGGATGGAGTATGGTAGCGCTTCCCAATGGAGAAACTCAAGCGAATGATTGGGAAGTCAAGTTTCCCTACGCTCTCAGTTATTTGTTGGAACTCAAACCGAAACTGACAGAACCGGTGTATGGACTCAAAGAATGGCCCTATGAAGACCGTCCCCATATGGTGGGATTAGTTTATTACTCATTCCGTATTATGATTGCGATCGGCTTATTCTTAGCCGCTTTAGCCGCAGTCACTGTCCTGCAATGGCTTCGAGGACAACTTTCAGAAGCCAAAATTACCGCCCAAAAATGGCTCTTGCGAGCCTGGATTTTTGCCGCTCCCTTGGGCTATCTAGCCGTAGAAACCGGTTGGATCGTGCGCTGTGTCGGACGACAACCCTGGACAGTTTATGGCCAAATTCGCACCGTAGACGCTGCCTCTAACCTCCCTCCCGGAGAAATCTTGACTTCTTTGGTGGGAATTACCAGCATTTACATCTTTTTCCTCGGATCTGCGCTTTATTTTGGCAGCCGCATTATTCGCAGAGGGCCGAATTTAGAGATTCCTTTACCCAGCAATCGTCAGATTAAGGATAATTCTGGCTCACCCGTTACCAGTTAGCACTTCTCATTACCGATTACCCATTACCGATTACCCATTACCCACCATGGAATCTCTAGAATATTTTCTGCCTCAACTGTGGTTTTTCATTCTGGGACTGTTTCTGTTCCTCTATGTGCTGTTAGATGGCTTCGATCTGGGGGTGGGTATTCTTTCGATTACCTCATCTTCCGAAGAAAAGCGATCGCTCCTGATGACGAGTTTAGGCAATGTCTGGGATGCCAACGAAACCTGGTTAGTTCTCATGGGTGGCTCCCTCTTTGGAGCCTTCCCCCTAGCTTATGGAACCGTCCTCAACGCCCTCTATCTCCCCGCTACGATCATGGTGGTGGGCTTGCTGTTCCGGGCCGTTTCCTTTGAATTTCGGGAAAATTCAGACAGCAAATGGTTCTGGAATTACGCCTTTGGTATCGGTAGTTTCCTCGCTGCCCTCGGCCAAGGATTTGCCCTAGGGACAGTGTTTGAAGGCATTAGTGTTGACGCGGCGGGACATTTTACAGGTGGCCCTTTTGACTGGTTGACCTGGCGATCGGTTTTAGTGGCCTTAACCCTGATTCAAGCCTATGTTTTGATTGGCTCCACCTATCTGATCATGAAAACCACAGGAGAGCTACAACAAACCCATTTCCGAACCGCCAAAATCGCAACCCTGACCACATTTTTAGGGGCGCTCTTTATTACCATTAGCACCCCCATTTTCTATGATTCTGTACGCTCTCGGCTCTTTGATCCTCCTCAAATTTATTTATTCTCCCTCATTCCGCTCTGTTGTTTTTTACTGGTCTTCTTGCTTTACCGTAGCCTCAAAGAAGGAAAAGAATTTACTCCCTTTCTATGGACGGTTTTGCTCTTCTTTTCCTCTTTTTTAGGCTTAGGATTTTTGATTTTTCCCTATATCATTCCCCCCAGTATCACCATTTATCAAGCCGCATCAGATACTAGCTCATTAGTGTTTATGATTATCTTTGTGGGCTTCCTGATTCCGATTCTCTTAGCCTACACCCTTTACAATTACGTGGTCTTTCGAGGGAAAATTACCACAGAATCCTATGGGGAATGAAGGGAAAAGACCAGTGTTCAAAGACAAAGAAGATTCCTCGGTTTACCCCAAACACGAATGATATCCAATCCGCTTGTTAACCCATTAACTCGATTGGATATCATTATAAGGGTGGAGAGGATGACTATTTTATTCCCATTCAATGGTTCCGGGGGGTTTGGAGGTAATGTCATAAACGACCCGATTTACCCCTTTGACTTCATTGACAATGCGATTGGAAATGGCTTCTAACAAATCATAGGAAACCCTAGACCAATCGGCCGTCATGCCATCCTCACTGCTAATAAAGCGTAAGACTACGGGATGAGCATAGGTGCGTTGGTCTCCCATGACTCCGACACTGCGAATGGGTAAAAGAACGGCGAAGGCTTGCCAAAAATCATGATAAATTCCTCGGTTGCGAATTTCATCCCGGACAATGAAATCCGCATCTCGGAGAATGTTGAGTTTCTCGGCCGTGACTTCCCCTAAAATGCGAATGGCTAAACCGGGGCCGGGGAAGGGATGCCGTTGAACAATTTCTTCGGGTAAACCGATGGAGCGTCCGAGTTTGCGGACTTCATCTTTGAAGAGTTTTCTCAGGGGTTCAATGAGTTTAAATTGGAGATCTTTGGGCAATCCTCCCACGTTGTGATGGCTTTTGATTTTGACGGCGACTCGTTCGCCGGTTTTCGGGTCTACATTGGTATCGGCCGATTCAATGACATCGGGGTAGAGGGTTCCCTGAGCGAGATAATCAAAGGGGCCGAGCCGTTTGGATTCTTCTTCAAAGACGTGGATAAATTCATGGCCGATGCGTTTGCGCTTGACTTCGGGATCGGTTACCCCTTCAATGGCTTTGAGGAAGCGATCGCGAGCTTCGATATATTCCACATTAATATGAAATTGTCCTTCAAAAAGTTTGAGCAAGGATTCTGGTTCCCCTTTTCGCATAAATCCTTGGTCAATAAACATGCAGGTGAGTTGATCCCCGATCGCCTTATGCAGTAAAAAGGCTAGGGTAGACGAATCGACTCCCCCCGATAAAGCGAGTAATACCCGTTGGTCGCCCACTTTAGCGCGAATTTCCCGAATCGACTCTTCTACAAACGCTTCCGTTGTCCAAGTGGGTTCGGCATTGCAGATATGATAAACAAAGTTGCGAATCAGGGCGATACCGCCAACTGAGTGAACCACTTCCGGGTGAAATTGCACGCCATAGAGTTTTCTTTCGTGATTGGCGATCGCCCCGCAGCGTGTATTATTCGTATGGGCAAGAATTTCAAATCCTTCTGGCAGTTCCAAACAGGAATCGGCATGACTCATCCACATGGTATTGCCATTATCCACATTGGTGAATAAATCCGTGGGATCGTCAATAAACAGGGCCGCTTTTCCATATTCACCCCGTTCGGCTTTTTCCACCTTACCGCCCAATTGTTGCACCATCAGTTGCATCCCATAGCAAACACCCAGAATGGGAATACCCATGTGGAAAATTTGCGGATCGCACAGGGGCGCTCTGGGATCGTAAACGGAATTGGGGCCACCGGACAGAATAATCCCTTTAGGATTAATCTTTTCAATTTGCTCTATAGGGGTTCGATAGGATAGAACTTCTGAGTAAACCTGGGTTTCCCGAATTCGACGGGCGATCAATTCAGAATATTGGGAGCCGAAATCGAGGATCACGATCATTTGCCGATCGAGGCTACGAATGGGAGTTGTTGGAAGAGAGGTTTGGGTTGGCACAGTCATAAGAATTGGTCGATGCGGTCAATAGGAGGAATCAAAGGCTTTTAGCTGTTCGTAGTGCGAACTAAAGGCAAGCGCCTGCTTGTCGTAGGGGGTAAACTAAGAATTGATCCTTTCAGGGTATCACAAGATCGCCTATCTAATAGTTAGATTTTCGCACGAGTGGAGAATAATCTGCCGATCGCGATCGAAGAGAACCGAACGCACCTGCACGGGTTGCTGAGTTTGCTTGAGGATATAGGCTTGAGATCGGCGATCGATTTGCGTCACGATTTCCCCATAAACTCGCTCGACCCAGTTTTCTCCGGACTCGTGTTCCCACTGACGCAGTTTTTCTAAACCCTCTTGTACGGTTTTAGAGCTGAACAGCTCAGTTAACTTCTCCCCTGGAAGGCCCGCCTTCATAGCATAGGCCGTTAAAATTTCTAGACGGCCATCGGCTAAATCGTGGTGAGTATGGAAAATACCCCCCGCTAACTTAATCAGTTTGCCATGATAGCCCCATAACACAATCTCCTTAATCTGTTGCGCTCCTGCTTCCGCTAACATGGGGCCAAGCCAATTGGCGGTTTTGACGATTTGTTGGGGATCGATACCTTTTTGTTTGGCCAAGGCTAAACCATTTTCACCTAAGCAGAAGAACAGGCGGTCATATTGACGCGCTTTTTCCTGTAAAATTCGGCGAAATTGGCTTAACTGTTCGGGGGAACTCAAGGGTTGAGAAATTCCCGTAGTTCCCAACAAAGATAACCCTTCGACGACTCCAAAGGCTTCTAAGGAGGTGCGTTTAGCTAAATTGCGCCCTTCCGGAAGCACTAAGGTAACGCGAATGTATTGATCTGGGGATAATTGCGGTTGTAGATTGTGATGGAGTAACTTCTGAGCGTAGCGATAAATGGCGGCTTTTCCTTCATTGTCCACTTGTTTGCCAATGCCTTCCCCCCCGACAATTTCGATCGGATCTTCAGAGTCTTTCCTTGACACCGTTTCCACTAACGCCCAAACGGGAGTATAGCGCGTCAAATCCAGATTATCACCCGGATCGCTATGACTGATCCCCAAGGCCATGCCAGGGCGAATTCTGGAGACTTCGGCGATCGCCAAATTGACCGTTTGCGCCGGATCGATTAAATCTAGGGATACGCTCTCGATCTCTACCTCCCCATTCAAACACTTAAGGGCCGCCACTGCTGAAGCCGCCGCAAAAACGGGTAAGGTATATCCGGGACGAGGTGAGGAGTCAGAAGCCAAACTTAAATGTCTACCTTTAGGGTATAATCGTCGATCGCTATGCTAGAAACCTAAACCCTAGAACACATATAGGGTAAGGATAACGGAGAGAGAGGGATTCGAACCCTCGTTAGCGTTACCACTAAACAGCATTTCCAGTGCTGCTACAAACTCTTCCATATCCTTTGCATATCAATACTTTTGAGAATCCTAACACTAAACACCCTTAATTTTCAACCATTCTTTCAACCATTTAAGCTAGACTTGGTGCTGTAAGTGTTGGGGTTAAATAAGCGTATGTACTCAAAACATACTGACTTCCGGTGGTTCTCCTACCACAGCTATGTAACGTCTGGGATTACCCAGTTCCGGGTAAGACTTATCGCCCGGTTAGGACGTAAAACCATTAACCTTGGTGGAGATGAGTTAGTCGCATTCAACACTGCCCACAAATTGCACGAGATGGTTGAATGTTTGCTATTAGATGAAGAGCCGATAGATCTGTCCGCTTTAAGAGATTACGCCAAAGAGCAGGTAAGGAAAGGGAGAGCAGAAAAAAACGGCAAACTGAAAGTAATAGAAAAAGGTCAACTAATTGACCTATGGGACAGATACGAAACATTCCACAGAAAGTCCCATCAATGGGAAGAGTCTTACATTTATACCCACATTCAAACTGTCCGTAATCTACTCTTAAACGCACCTAGCCAACGATTAGAAGATAAGACCGAACTCTTTAATTACGTTTTTGATTCTGACAAGCGATCTATATCTACAGCCAAATCAAGATTTAAGCTTATAGTTGCTGCTGTTGACTGGAACTCAAAAGTAGGTAACATCCCCAGAAAATGGGGGATAGAGTATAGGGATTTATTAACGGGAGTTAAAACCCCCAATAAAATCAAACTTGGCAAGTTTGAAGAATTATCCCTAGAAGATGAAATTGATATATTTACTCAAGCTGAAGTGACCTCAATTCTTGATTGCTTCTTAAATGAGACTTGCACGGGAAGAGTCCCCAGTAACTCACACAGACAATACTACCCGTTTATCAAGTTTCTTTGGCTTACTGGATGTAGACCTAATGAAGCTATTGCCCTTAAGTGGGAGCATTTAAATCTAAAGTCTCGTAAGCTTAAATTTCAAGAAGCCAGACTGGTTGCATCCGGCAAACAAATTCACAAGCAAGGACTAAAAACCCAACGTTACAGGTTGTTCAAAATCAATAAAGATTTAGAAGAGTTTCTAATGGGATTAAACCCTAGGTCATCTGGGTATGTTCTCACTAGACATGATGGTAAACCCATTACCCTACAGGCTTTTAGGAGAGTCTGGAAGCGGGTACTCAATCACCTAGGGTTGCGCTACCGTGTCCCCTACCAGCTTAGACACTCCATGATCTCTTATCACGCCAATAATGGCTTTCCGTTGCATCAGTTAGCGGAACTGGTGGGAAATTCTGAGGAAGTCATTAAAGAGCATTACTATCACATTGATTTAGAGCGAATTAATCTCCCAAATATCAATCAAGAGGAGTAGGAGCGGACACGCTGTGAGTTCACAGCGTAAGTTCATGCCTTCATGTAAGTCTTAAGCCTATTAGTAGTATTTCATGTATTATGTAATGGCTAAAACCCTTACAGGGTAAGGATTATAGAGTTAGAAGGTTAGGGTATATGTGAGTCCACAGCTATTCCCCGTCAAGCTTCACAGATCGCCGCTAACACAAAAAAAGACCCCTATAGTGGGGTCTTACAGCAGTTTTCGCTGCTATGCGGTACATTTCTATCCCCCCAACCCCCCTTCTCAAAAAGGGGGATTTAGGGGGATCTTTTCCGACTGTACCTCATTACCGCGCGAAGCGCTGTATTGTTTGGCTTCTTCTCTCACGGTGTGAGCTTACACCGTGAGAGAAGGGGGATGGGCTATTCAGTTACAGCCGTAGGGATATCTTGCTGCTGGATTCTCCTGACTTCCTTCCTGACTAATTCAGCTATCCATGTTGCACGCTCTAGCCCTTCAACGTTGGGACAATAATTCCCCAGAAACTCATAGTCATCTCTAGGGATTCTTATAGACACTTGTTTGCGCTCTACTTTATTCATTCTATGTTTCCTGAATCTTATTAGACTCTCCCTAGGATTGTAGCAGACTCTCTAGAGAGCCTAATAGCATCGACTTTAATCAATGAAAAGCATTTAAGATTTCTATTGCCGCACTCTTTTAAGAATCTTTGAAGGATGTATACTGAGTATATGGGGTTTACCCCCTGTGTACCCTTGATAACAATAAATATGCTCTTTAGATGCACCAGAAATGCCCCTTATATGTGGGGCAATAACCCTTGTCGGGACACCCCCAAGGGGAGGCAAGGTCACTATATTGAGGCGACCTCAAAAGAGGAAGCTTTGATGATTATGACTGAACGCTTCCCTTTGGAAGTAGCCCAAGGTTTCACCGTTCAGGGTGTA
The DNA here is from genome assembly GCF_030068445.1 of Roseofilum halophilum BLCC-M91. Taxonomy (GTDB): domain Bacteria; phylum Cyanobacteriota; class Cyanobacteriia; order Cyanobacteriales; family Desertifilaceae; genus Roseofilum; species Roseofilum halophilum. The sequence goes on from NZ_JAQPOK010000001.1 coordinate 65,785, forward strand.
GACGTTAATGGCAACCCTAACCCTGACTCTTGGCAGCTTAGGCTAAGAACCCCTGGTGAGGATGGAGCCAAGTACAAGACTAAGGGCAAACACGGTAAGGAATACGGGGATTATGATGCCTTCTTGCCAAAAGGGAAAATAGGGCGCTACATCCTCCACATCAAGGGCTTAGATGATGTCCTTGCCAGGGCAGACAAGGAGAGAAGGTATAAGTGTTTGGGACTCCATTTAGGGCAATTCCTCATCCAATCGCCCCAATTCCCCATTGTCATCACTGAGGGGGCGAAAAAAGCCTGTTGTGGGCTTGAGAGCGGGTACATAACTGTCTCTATCCCCGGCTGCACTATGTGGCACAAACCCCAATCTAAAGAGTTAGTTAACGTCCTGAAAGACTTGTGTACACAAGGAAGACGGGTTTACATTGCCCTAGATGCTGACTTCAGGAACAAGCCGGACGTTAAGCGCGAGATTAGCTGGTTGGGGAAGGCATTGTGCGATCGCGGTTGTGATGTCAGAATCTGCGTATGGGATCTCAATGCAGGTAAAGGAATAAATGATTTTATCGTCAATGGTGGCGATTTTGATGAGGTCATTAACAAGGCTATGGTTATAGCCCAATGGGAGAAGCAATTCAACGCCTCCCAGCAATCGTCAGAAAACAACCGTACACAAGTCGCAGAGCGCAACCGCTCATCTAAAGATAGACCCCCTAGCCCTGTGGAATTTGCCCAAGGGATAGCCGAGACAGAGCGTCAACGGTGGCGATTCCACAACGAGCAGAAAACCTGGAGGGAGTGGAACGGGAAATACTGGGAAGCTATCCCCCAAGAAAAAGTTGGAGATTACATCTACCACAAAGCGAAGTCTCAGATAAAAAGTAATGCTTGGGTTAAAGACTGCCAGGCGCTACTAGAGCGAGAGCTTAGACAATGGCAATGGATGCCCCAATCCCAGACCGTCAAAGCTTTCTCTAATGGGGTTGTGGACATGGAAACCTTAGAATTGACCCCCCATGACCCCAGTCACTACAACACCAGCATCATTCATAGGGACTGGTGGATGCCCAAGGGAGAACCCATCAAAGACCCCTTGGAGGCACTCAAACAATATTGCCCCCATATCTGGGAAGCATGGCATCAAGCTTAAGGGGTGACAAGGCAGCTCAAAGGTCGCTATAGCGACCTTTTTCGGTGGTATTTTGCCGAAAACATCAACTGAAAGGCCGCGATCGCTAAAAGAGGTAAAGTGGTCTGGTAGAGACCACCAAAAATGCAAATGTTC
>NZ_JAQPOK010000002.1 GCF_030068445.1 Roseofilum halophilum BLCC-M91
GCAGTAGTGCCGTGACAACCCTAAAATGGTGGGTTACGGCGGATTGATAGATTGCTGTCAGAGTCTAGGTTTTAGCCGCCTAACCCACCCTACGCTAATGCACTATTTTAGCTGTGTCACGGCAGTAGGGTGCGTTAGCGAAAGCGTAACGCACCGTAAAATCGACAGGAATTAGCCACTACACCCCCTCAGAAATGACCTTCTCGGCTCTACCTCCAGCTAAGATTTGTAACACTTTCTGTAAATTTACAGGGAAACCCCTTGACAAGTCGGGAGAACTTCAGTAAGAATAGCAGTGTCACACAAAAGTGACCAGTGACAGAAGAGTGAGTTCACATTGGAGACAACTCTATGAATCTGCACATAACATCCCCTCCTAGGGTCAACCTGTGGCAACAGGTTCGCGGTTGGTTTGCACCATCGCCTAAAGTTGCCACACCTCCCTTACCCTGGACAACCTCTGACCCCGTGGTTTCTCTCGAAGGAGAAGGAGTCGTTCACCAACCCATTCCTCCCTATGGACGGGGACGAGTGTATTACCGAGGGTCATGGTGGCCGGCCACCTGCACGGAGGAGACAACCTTGCTCGCCGGTCAGGAGGTGAGGATCATTCAACGACAGAATATCACCTTATGGGTCACACCTGTAGTCTCTCGCTTAAGATCCCCCCTACTTTGAAGGGAATGATTGTCTTTCTTTGAGTGGGGAGGACACGGAGACGCGGTGACACGGAGAATTTTACGAAGTTTAGCGTCGTTTGAGATTTTTCGCTTACCCAGACTGGGTAAAGCCAAGATTTTCGATGGCATCAACTTTGTTGTTGCCAATGATTGGTCAATTGCCTTGAGGTGAGGTGCAGAGTGTTGCGCCTAGCTTTGAGTTGACCATTGGAAGAATACGGCACACCTATGGGGGTGTCGATAGAGTCGCTTTGTCTTTTTTTGTCATTATTTCGTTCTTAAGTTTAATTTTGGAGGTCTGAATCATGGGTACTATGAAATTTGACTTTGATAAAGTTTACAAGCACTTGATTGAAGATGGAGGTAAGAGTAGAGTTCTCTATATCAATGGAATTCGCACTACGGAAGATGCTTTTAAAGGCAATCTTAGGGGCTTTAATGAGTTATGGAATTTCTCAGGAAATCTTGTCAATCCAGATCAATACAAAGATCTATTTGAAGTTTCCGATATTTATGGATCTTTATCCCTTGACAAGCAATATCGAAACACCACTGACAGTACAGGTAACAACTGGAGTGACTTGGGGATTTTTATCGGTAAATTTTTGTTCAATTATGCACTAGATAAGTTCTCTTTTTCTGGCATCTTAGAACAAGCCAACAAGCACAAGAAGCTCAAAAAGAAACTTGACGACCTAATAAAAAAAGGTGATGGCGATCCTAAAGAAATTGAAAAGTTAGCCAAAGAGATAGATGATCTAAACGAGTTTGTTGATATATTTGGCGCATTAAAATCCGGTCTTGAATTAGCTGAAAGCTTTACAAAACTCTCTAATCCACAAGATCTTGTCAAAGATGATGACTTTACTGCAAAAGCTTTTCTGTTCTTAAAAGATATTGCTGGTTATATCCCATGGTTTGGTGAAATTTCTAGTGTAATTGATGCTTTAGTAGAAGCAGCACCAGATGACTTGAAGGAGGCCCTTGAACAATATTGGTATGGAGAAAGCAAGTTTGAAGATATTAATAACTGGACACAAGATGCTCAAGATTTTCTCAAATCAAATAACAACAACTCTTTGATTTTACTAGGGCATTCTCAAGGAAACTTTTTCTTGGAAGATGGATTAATTGACATGGGCGCTCCAAGCATTAATTCCGATCGAATTAGTGTTTTGTCACTAGGTTCACCAACGAGTTACTTGTATGCAGGAGGTATAGATAAGTACAAGACGGATGGAGTTATTAATAATAATATAATCAATGGAAAAGACCCGATTACAAGGCTTCAATTTGAGTCCGATCCTTATGTTTGGGATAAGGTATATAAAATCTTGAGTATGGTGGGAGGATTAGGACATGTTGGAGACCATGATATTGAAAACTACTTCAGTAAACCGGAAGTAAACTCTTATTTTAAGAAAACTTTTTACGATTTACATCCACAAGGCTTTTATTTTCCCGATCAACCACTTCGAGCATCAATGCCAACAGGTACTAATGACGATGATTGGATTGAAGGTAGCGGTATTTTGAAGGGCAACGGACGCAATGATGTCCTTCAGGGTATAGATACAAATGACACATTAATTGGGGGTTCGGGCTACGATCTTCTCGATGGTGATACAGGAATAGACTCTGCTGACTATTCTACCAGCCCTGCTGGAATTGTTGTTCAAGCCACAGAATATGCTGGCTCGGATGTTTACAAAATCGACGATGGTTTTGGCATGGTGGATACCGTTGGTAATGTCGAAATTATCAGTGGAACCTCAATGGGTGACCAAATGTCTGGTGGAGAGTATGCCGATATCTTCTATGGTCAAGGAGGCGAGGATAAACTGTGGGGTCAAGGGGGTAATGATTCTCTTGAGGGTGGAGATGATAATGATGAGCTGTATGGAGGCTCAGGTGACGATACATTAAAAGGGGACAACGGTAATGACGATCTTCGCGGTGAAGATGGTGCTGATGATCTCTATGGCGGTGACGGAGAAGACACTCTTTATGGTGGCGATGGAGAAGACTTTCTCTTAGGCCAAGGTGGTACAGACCATTTGTATGGAGAAGACGGTGACGACTATCTCGGCGCTTCTGATGGAAACGATGTACTTTATGGAGGCCCCGGTAAAGACTCGTTAGAAGGCAACGATGGTAACGACAAGATCCATGGTGAAGATGATGATGACTGGATCTCTGGCGGAAGTGGTGCTGATGAGATCTATGGAGACCAGGGTCAAGACTTCATCCAAGGCGGTTCGGAAAACGATCGCATTTGGGGAGGCGAAAACAACGATACACTCCGGGGAAATGAACACGACGACCAACTTTTTGGTGAACTCGGTAATGACTCCCTCCTTGGCGACGAAGGCAATGACCTTCTAGAAGGTCATGGGGGTCAAGATATCCTCAGAGGCGGAAATGACAACGACACACTTCTAGGCGGTACGGAAAGCGACAAGCTTTTCGGAGACGATGGCAACGATATCCTAGAGGGTCAAGAAGGGAACGATCTTCTCTACGGTGGCAATAACAATGACCTCCTCAAAGGAGATATCGGCAATGACAAGCTCTACGGCGAAGGTCACAACGATGTTCTCCACGGGCATAGCGGAGATGACTTCCTCGATGGTGGCGATGGCGCGGATGAACTCTATGGCGGTGGCGAGAATGACATCCTCTATGGTCGTTCCGGCAGTGACTTCATGCAAGGCAATAGCGGCCATGACTTCCTGGATGGGGGAGACTCCGATGATGTCATGGAAGGAAATGAAGGATATGACGAACTCTACGGACAGTCTGGGGATGACCGGATGTACGGCGGTAGCCAAGATGACTACCTAGAAGGGAATAGCGGTAATGACTTCATGAGCGGTGGTTCGGAAGATGATGTCATGTATGGCAACTCCGGTCATGATAGTCTCCATGGAGACCAGGGCCATGACTACATTGATGCGGGAGAAGGTCACGACACCGTAGAGGGTGGAGAGGGAGAAGACGAGATCTACGGACGCACGGGACATGACTCCCTTCTCGGTAACGCAAACAATGACTATATTGATGCGGGAGAAGGGGAAGACACCCTGCGAGGGGGTTCCGGTGCAGATGTTCTTCTCGGTCAAGCCGGAAATGATATCCTCAATGGCAACAGTGGCAATGATGAGATGTTTGGCGGTTCCGGGGATGACTTCCTGACCGGAGAATGGGGCGATGACCTGATGGATGGCGGTAGCGGTGTCGATACCATCAACTACCATAACTCTCCAGAGGGTGTCATTGTGAATATCGATGAAAGTCGCAGCTATCGCAATGATATCTTCCAACGCCAGAGTGAGTTTGTTAATGCTGATAATCCCCCAGAATACTATGTTGACCTGGAACGTCACTTTGAAATTAGTTCTGGAACTGCTAAAGATGGGTTTGGCAATACGGACGAACTCAAAGGAATGGAAGACATTATCGGTACGCCGTTCCAAGATGTTCTCATCGGCAATAGCAAGGATAACCGCATCTGGGCTTTAGAAGACAATGACCTGCTCATCGGTAATGCAGGCAACGATCGCTTCTATGGTGCAGAGGGAGATGATACCATCAGCTACCGTCGCGACCCTAAAGGCACTGCCGTCAGCCTGGAAAATGGGGACGCTACCGATGGTTGGGGAGACCGGGATACTATCCGCGATATTGAGAATGTGGCGGGTTCTCGCCATGATGACGAGATTACTGGAGATGATAGCGCCAATATCATTACTGGCGATCGCGGCAATGACACGCTCAACGGTGCAGGTGACGACGACCAACTCTATGGCGACTTCGGTAAAGACCTGATTTCCGGGGGTAGCGGTGATGACAGCATCTACGGCAACCAAGGAAAAGACACCGTTTATGGCGATCAAGGAAAAGACTATATCCGAGGTGGCGATGCAGATGACCTGATTTACGCCGGTGCGAATGATGATACCGTCGTCGGGGATGCCGGATATGGCGATGACACCATCTATGGCGAAACCGGCCGCGACTCCCTCCATGGCGGTGTCGGAAATGACTGGATCTCCGGTGGCAAGCACCAAGACACCCTCCACGGTGACAGTGACAACGATACCCTCCACGGAGATGACGGCGAAGACTCCCTCCTCGGTGGCACTGGAGACGACTACCTCGCGGGTGGCGACGATGCCGACACCCTCCTGGGAGGCGATGACCACGATACCCTCGAAGGGGATGACGGTAACGACATCCTGCTGGGAGAAGAGGGAGACGACGAACTCTATGGCGAACAGGGTCGTGACTCTCTGCAAGGTGGTGATGATAACGATACCCTAGCTGGGGGAGATCAAGCGGATACCCTGGAAGGAGAAGCCGGAGACGACCTACTCGAAGGGGGAAATGGCCGTGACTCCCTGCTGGGAGGCAGCGAAAACGACTCCCTCCATGGACAAGACGGCAACGACTTCCTGGACGGTGAAGCTGGCAATGACGACCTCTTCGGCGGCGACGGCAAGGATCAACTTTTTGGTCACAGTGGTGACGATCTCCTGGAAGGGGGAGAGGATGAAGACTATCTCTCTGGGGGAGAAGGGGGCGACGAGCTGCTCGGTCAACTCGGTAAAGATACCCTCGATGGCGGTACGGGTGACGACTACCTGGAAGGCAACGACCAAGACGACATCCTCTATGGTCGCGATGGTAACGATACCCTAGAAGGAGGACGCGATAAAGACATCCTCGACGGTGGAGAAGGGGACGACCTCCTGCAAGGACGCACCGGTAGAGACATCCTCGACGGCGGTGCAGGCAACGACCAACTCTTCGGCCATCAAGACCGCGACATCCTCATTGGACAAGCCGGAGAAGATACCCTCGACGGTGGCGAAGACCATGACTCCCTCTCTGGAGGAGCCGATGCCGACCTCCTCTTCGGTCAAAGTGGAAATGATACCGCCACCGGCGGCTCCGGAGACGACCAAATCTTCGGCGGCAGTGGAGAAGACCAACTCGCAGGCGATACCGGCAACGACTGGATCGAAGGCGGTACAGGAAAAGACTTAATCCAAGGTAACAACGACAACGATACCCTCCAAGGACAAGAAGGAGAAGACACCCTCGAAGGGGGTTCTGGAGAAGACCAACTCGCTGGCGGAGCCGACAACGATAAAATCTACGGCAACGAAGATAACGACACCCTCGCAGGCAACGCTGGCGACGACCTCCTAGATGGCGGTTCTGGCGACGACTCCCTCACCGGAAACACCGGCAACGACAAACTCTATGGTCAAGCCGGAAAAGACCTGCTCCAAGGCGGTAAAGACAACGACTCCCTCTATGGCGGTACAGAAGCCGACACCCTGGAAGGCGAACAAGGCGATGACCTGCTCCAAGGCGGTTCTGGAGAAGACATCCTCGATGGTGGCGACGGCAACGATAACCTCTGGGGTGAAGGGGATGCCGATACCCTTACCGGTGGTGCAGGAAACGATAACCTAGACGGCGGCTCCGGTGATGACTCCCTCCTCGGTAACGAAGGCAGCGACCAGATCCAGGGTCGCATCGGCCAAGACTTCATCGATGGCGGTGCAGACAATGATTCCCTCTGGGGAGGAGATGACGCAGACACCCTGCTGGGACAAACGGGTTCCGACTATCTGGCTGGCGGTTCTGGAGAAGATAGCTTAAACGGCGGTAAAGGCAACGATGAACTGCGCGGCGAGTTAGGCAACGATACCCTAGAAGCTGGTGCAGGCAATGACCAACTCGATGGGGGTTCTGGGGAAGACTCCCTGATCGGAGGAGATGGGGTTGACCAACTCTTCGGTCAAGACGGCCATGACACCCTCGATGCCGGAGAAGGCAACGACTTCCTGGACGGTGGTTCGGGTGATGACTCCCTGCTGGCAGGCAACGGCATGGATCAACTGCTCGGTCAAAAAGGCAACGACACCCTGGACGCGGGAGCAGGCAATGACTTCCTCGATGGTGGTGCAGATAACGACTTGCTGCTCGGTCGAGATGGTGTAGACCAACTGCTGGGTCAAAAAGGTGATGATACCCTCCAAGGTGGCGCGGGTAATGACTTCCTCGATGGAGGAGTCGATAACGACTCTCTCTTGGGGGGAGACGGTATGGATCAACTGCTCGGTCAGAAAGGCAACGACTTCCTCGATGGCGGGAATGATAGCGACCAACTCTCTGGCGGTGAAGATGATGATACGCTCCTGGGACAAGGGGGTAATGATGCCCTGGATGGTGGTTTGGGTGATGACTCTCTGCTCGGTGGCGAAGGGGTTGACCAACTCTGGGGTCGCAAGGGAAATGACTATCTTGATGGCGGTGAAGGTAATGATTTTCTCTGGGGAAGCAAAGGCAATGATACCCTCATGGGTCGGGAAGGGGTGGATGTGCTGGATGCGGGTTCCGGTAGCGACTGGATTGAAAGTGGCGAAGGTCACGACCAAATCTACGGTGAGTCTGGCGATGATACCTTGGTAGGCAACCAAGGTAATGACTATCTCGACGGCGGTTCCGGTGATGATTCGTTTGATGGAGGAGTGGGCAACGACCAACTCTACGGGCGATCGGGTAATGACAGTTTAACCGGAGGTGTGGGTAATGACTACATCGAAGGCAACTCGGACAATGACTGGATCGATGCTGGAGATGGTAACGACCAACTTTACGGCCATGAAGGTCACGATACAGTTATCGCTGGGTTCGGTAATGACTATATTGAAGCGGGTTCGGGCCACGATCGCATCAACGCTGGAGATGGAAACGATCAAGTCTATGGTCAAGACGGTAAAGACTTCGTTGATGCCGGGGCTGGCAATGACTTTATCTGGAGTGGCGATAAGCGCGATACGGTCTTAGGCGATGCGGGTGATGATTTCATCGATGGTGGGTCTAACGATGACTCCCTCGAAGGGGGCGCAGGCAATGACAAACTGCTGGGTGAGTCCGGTGACGATACCCTGGATGGCGGTGCAGGTCAAGATGAACTCGATGGCGGTTCCGGTCATGATTTCCTAGAGGGTAATGCGGGTGCAGATGAACTCTACGGTCGCAGTGGGAAAGATACCCTCTCTGGCGGTATGGGTGAAGATACTCTCGATGGGGGGGGCGATCGCGACTTCCTAGATGGAGGAGCCAGCAATGACCTGTTGTTGGGTCAAAGTGGCAAAGACACCCTAGAAGGAGGTTCGGGCAGGGATACTCTCGATGGGGGTTCGGGCCGAGATGCCTTAAGCGGCAGTGCTGGCGACGATCTCCTACTCGGTCAGGCCGATCGCGATACCCTCTCTGGCGGTTCGGGACACGATACCCTAGATGGGGGTTCGGGCGACGACCGGTTAGACGGATGGGTTGGCCATGATATCCTCTTGGCTAAAGTCGGTGACGATACCCTCTCTGGTGGAGTCGGTAACGATACCCTAGATGCCGGTTCGGGCCATGACTGGGCCGATGGTGGCTCTGGTAACGATATCCTCTTGGGGCGCGATGGTAAGGACTCTCTCGATGGTGGGTCGGGTGATGACCTGCTCAAGGGCGGGAACCACGCCGATCGCCTGGATGGTAATCTCGGCAATGATACCCTCGATGGGGGAGATAGCACCGATATCCTGCTCGGAGGAGAGGGAGATGACTTGCTGTATGGTCGCGAAGCGGGCGATCGCCTGGAAGGGGGAGATGGCAACGACTTCCTCTGGGGTGGCGATCATGCCGATATTCTCTTAGCTCAAGTTGGAGATGACTATCTCTCTGGAGGAGAAGGCAATGACACCCTCGATGGCGGACTTGATAATGACTTGCTCCTCGGTGAAAGTGGCAGTGATGTCCTAGAAGGGGGAGATGGTCAGGACTCCCTCATGGGTGGAGAACATAGCGATATTCTCTTGGCCCAAGTTGGAGATGATGTCCTCTGGGGCAATGATGGCAATGATTCCCTCGTCGGAGGAAAGGGCAACGATCTGCTCTCTGGAGGACAGGGACGCGACACCCTCGATGGCACGACAGGAGACAATACCCTATTTGGAGGCCTAGGCCGAGACCTGCTCGTGGGGGGTAAAGGCCGAGATCTATTTGTTTTAGCTGAAGATACTGGGGCAGATGAGATCAGCCAATTTAATGTGGGTAAAGACTTGTTTGGTCTCACGGGTGGGTTGAGCTTTGAGAAGCTATTCATCGATCAAAGCACCCGTGAAAAAGAGATTCAAACCCACATCCGCATTCAAGATACGGAAGAACTGTTGGCTTCTGTCTGGGGTGTGGAAGCTGAGAGCATTGGGTCTGATGCCTTCACGGCGATCGATCTTCCCACCCTAGAGACTCTGGAAGTTGAAAGTGCTTCTGAGTTAAAGGGTGCTATACCTACTCTCAATAGCGATCCGCTCATGGGTGAAACCGATCCCTTGGCAGGAAGTGACCCCCTGCTGGGAGGTTCAGAAGTTCTGACTCCTTAGAACAGTTCCAAGTCGCCAGAAAGGGTGAGAAATCTTCAAACTCTGGCTTGATTAAACTCGCATAAATCGGCTAACTGACAATTGCCGCAATCGGGTTTTTTGGCCTGACAAACGGCTCGACCATGGTAAATGAGGCGGATTGACCAGTTTTCCCAATCGGGTTGGGGCAGAAGGCGCATCAGGTCTCGCTCGACCCGAATGGGGTCTTGGTGTTCGGTTAAGCCAAGGCGATCGCTTAAACGCTTGACATGAGTATCAACAGTTACGCCCATATTGATGCCGAAACCGTGGGCCAGGACAACATTAGCAGTTTTGCGAGCAACCCCTGGCAGTTTGAGCAGTTCCTCCATTCTTTGAGGCACGTTGCCGCCAAAATCTTGGACAATCATTTGACAAGCGCCTTTGATATTTTTAGCTTTATGGCGATAGAATCCGGTCGATCGCACCAAAGCCTCCAATTCCTCCAATGGTGCATCCGCCAACCTGGAGGCATCCGGATAGCGTCGGAATAATTCTGGCGTGACTTTATTCACTCGCTCATCGGTACATTGGGCGGATAAAATGGTCGCCACCAGCAACTGTACGGGCGTTTCATAGGTTAAGGTGCAGGTGGCATCGGGATACAAACGCTTCAGCCGGATCAGGATTTCTCTGGCTCTTTGCTGTTTGCCTGACCATTGGCGGGTGATGTTCATCGCTAGTTTAATAACGTCAATTGATCTTAACTGCTATATTACTGATTCTGGATGTACTCTCGATCGCCATGACCCCCCCTCGTACCCTCTCCATTCTCCTGCTGATCGCCATCAGCTTAGGCTTAACCTTAGCCCTCTCCCTCTCCTTTGGTGCAGTTCCCCTGACTCAAACCGAACTCTGGCAGGCACTCTGGCATCAGGGAGATCCCGTCAATCAAACCATTATTTGGCAGTTGCGACTGCCCAGAGTCGTGGCTGCTATCTGCGTGGGATCGGCTTTGGGAACCTCTGGCGCTCTATTGCAAGGGATGTTACGCAATCCCTTAGCCACTCCCTTTTTACTCGGTATTTCTGCCGGTGCGGGTTTAGTCTCCGTGGCCATGGTGACGTTGGGAATTGCCCAAAGTTGGATACCCTTGGGGGCTTGGTTAGGTGCGGTTTTAACCACCACCCTGGTTTATGGCTTGTCTCGCAGTGCTAAGGGTATCTCCGTAGAGCGGTTGATTTTGGGCGGTGTGGCGGTCTCTTCCCTATTTGGAGCAGTGCAGACCACGTTGCTATTATTATCGGCAGATAGCCGCATTCAGCAGGCGCTCAATTGGCTGGTGGGGAGCTTAAATGGTCGGGGATGGTCGGAGGTGCGGGTGGCGGCTCCCTATGTGATTTTGGCGTTGATAGGCGCTATTCTCTTGGCCCGATCGCTTAATGTGCTGAATTTAGGCGATGATTTAGCAGTAGGATTGGGAGTATCCTTGGGGCGATCGCGTCTGTTGATTGGGTCTACTGCCACACTATTGGCGGCTGGAGCGGTCAGTATTGCCGGATTAATCGGTTTTGTGGGTCTCATTGTCCCCCATGGTATTCGCTTGCTCATCGGCGGTAATGATTACCGTTGGATTATCCCCCTCTCTGCCCTCGGAGGCGCTTGGGTGTTAACCTTTGCTGATTTACTCTCCCGGCTAGGTGCGGTAGAGTTACCCGTGGGTGCAGTCACTGCTATGCTGGGTTCTCCCCTGTTTGTCTGGTTACTCTATCGGCGATCGATGTAAGGGTGGAAAACTTTGCCGAAATCCCACTTGAATGACATGATGAATCATCCATAATTAAGTATTGCTTTCTCATCCAATATTCTGGTGACTCCCCACCCTCTTACTTCCCATTTGCTGGCAACGGCTGAAGGCGGCCCTTTGCTTGGCTCCATCTGGCTAGATGCGACGGTTTTAATCGTCATGTTAGTCCTCTCCGCTTGCTTCTCTGGCTCAGAAACGGCTATTACTGCCCTCGATAACTTCAAACTTCGCGCCCTGATTAAGGAACAGGGAGACCCCCAAGGCCTTTTTCGCCTGGTTCTAGAACAACGGACAAGGTTTATTACGACTCTCCTCGTGGGTAATAACCTGATTAATAATTTTTCGGCTGTCCTCACCAGTAACCTATTTGCCCTCTGGTTGGGTAATGCGGGGTTAGGGGTGGCAACGGCGGTGATTACCTTTCTGGTGTTGATTTTTGGCGAAATCACGCCAAAGTCCCTGGCGATAAATAATGTGTTGGCCTTTTTTAAGGCGGTGGTGCGGCCGATCTATTGGCTATCTCGCGCATTATCGGTGATCGGGATTATCGATTTTCTCGAATGGATCGCCCAAAGTGCGATTCGGTTTTTCCAGGGCAATGCCACCCAGGATGATGCGTCTCTGCAAGATTTGCAACTGATGATTGAAATTTTGGGCGGTAAGGGCAAACTGGATTTCTATAAGCATGAGTTGCTCAATAAGGCACTGATGCTCGATGAGTTGACGGCTAAAGATGTGGTTAAACCCCGGATTGATATGCGGACGATTTCCCATGAAGCGACGTTGCAAGAGTTGGTGAATCTTTGTTTAGAAACCGGATTTTCTCGCATTCCCGTTCAGGAGGAGTCGAAAGATCAAATTTTGGGGGTGGTTCACCTCAAACGCGCCCTGCAAACCCTGAAAAATGTTCCCCCAGGGGAGCGCAATTCTACCCCGGTAACCATGGCAATGGATTCGCCAGTCTATGTGCCAGAGGTGAAAGAGGTGAGCGATCTGTTGAAGGAAATGCTCCAAAGTCGGATTCATTTGGCGATCGTGGTGGATGAGTATGGCGGAACTGTGGGACTGGTTACCCTGGAAGATGTCCTAGAAGAGTTGGTGGGTGAAATTTATGATGAAAGTGATTTTCCCCATCGTCCCCTCCGTCCCGGACGCACGGCGAAACCAGCTAAGGATCGCCGATGGATTCCCGGTTTACCCGGAAGGGGGCGATCGCCATCTCGTGACTCTTCCCGCGATCGATAAATCCCATTTCAAAAAAAAATTCCCAGGGGGTTGTGTTTTGACGAAACCTTATGCTAAATTAGGAAGTCGGTGAGCGAAAGGGTCGATGCCCGAGTGGTTAATGGGGGCGGACTGTAAATCCGCTGGCAATGCCTACGCTGGTTCAAATCCAGCTCGGCCCATCACCGCCTCTTCTGACAGAAAGTCAGAATCAGGATTTAGTTAATGAACTGCCCGTGTAGCTCAGTGGTAGAGCACACCCTTGGTAAGGGTGAGGTCACGAGTTCAATCCTCGTCACGGGCTTCTTGATATGATAATCGCGACCCTAAACTTTAACCCAAGGGTGCTTTAATTCCTTGAATCTCAAAGCACTTGGACGTTCAGCTTTCAGAAAAGCTTGTCTGGATGCAGATTGGGGTTCGTCTCTGACAATTTTGAGTCATGTTTGTGGTCAACGCGGCGTGTATTTTGCCAAGGTAGACGCGAAGGGGACAAGTCAGATTTGTCCGAATTGCATTGTAAATTGTGGTAAGAAAACAATATCTGAACGAGTCCATTCTTACTTCTTTAGACAGGGGAGTTGTCCAAGTATCCTAGATAAAGAAAAAGAGAGACCAACCCAACCGCGAGGACTTAGCACTTATGAGAATACTGCGATCGCCCCATTGGAGTCATGTAGTGGGCACATTAGCCCTCATGATTCCCATTACTCTAGGTATCGGTCGTCTACCGGCTGCCTATTCCCAAAATAACCAAAATCGAGCCATCACCCTGCGAGCAGACATCCAAGAAGCCAACGCCAGAACCGGTGTCCTCACCGCTAGGGGAAATGTGCAAGTCCTCTATCCTGCCCGTGATATCCAAGCCACAGCCGCCCAAGCCCAATATTTTAGCCGCGAACGGCGGATCGTCCTCAGTGGTAATGTCTACGTCCTCCAAGAAGGCAACAGCCTCCGAGGAGAAACCGTGACCTATCTGATAGACGAAGGTCGGTTTGTTGCCCTTCCCCAGAGCCAAGGGCAACAAGTGGAAGCCATTTATATTGTGCCTGAATCCACCGATAACGCGGGGAATCCCGATCCCCTCCCCCCCACTCCTGATTTATAAGCAAGGAGTCATGAGTAATGAAGTTGGTATTGGATAACGTTCATAAATCCTATGGACAACGAATGGTGGTTAATCGCGTCTATCTCTCTGTGGCACAAGGAGAAGTCGTGGGATTACTCGGCCCCAATGGAGCCGGAAAAACCACCACCTTTTATATGGGAACAGGGCTAGAAAAACCCAGTCAAGGTAGAATTTGGCTGGGCGATCGCGATATTACTGCTCTCTCGATTTCCCAACGGGCGAAACTCGGTATTGGCTATCTGCCCCAAGAACCCAGTGTATTTCGCTATCTCACCGTGCGCCAAAATATTCTCCTGGTTTTGGAACAAACCCAAGTGCCGCGCCGGGAATGGCATTGGCGCACGGAAAAGCTCTTAGAAGAATTTCGACTCTCTACCGTTGCCCAAACCAAAGGCATTCAAGTGTCCGGAGGAGAGCGCCGACGCACGGAGTTAGCCAGGGTACTGGCGGCAGGTAAAGACGGGCCCAAATTCCTGTTTTTAGATGAACCCTTTGCCGGAGTCGATCCGATCGCCGTCTCCGAAATTCAAACCCTAGTCGCTAACCTGCGCGATCGCCATCTGGGAATCGTGATCACCGATCATAACGTCCGCGAAACCCTCGCCATTACCGACCGAGCCTATATTATGCGCGATGGCGAAATCCTCGCCTCTGGCAATGCCGAAGAACTCTATGAAGATCCCAGAGTGCGACAATATTATTTAGGCGATAATTTCCAACGGTGAGCCACAACCCTTTAACTGCAACCGCCCCTATGACTTCTAGCCTATCCCAGGAAGACTATAAACCCCAACGACCCAAATTTTCCCCCATCTCCGTCATGGATCGCTATCTGATCCATGAATTGGTTTCCCCGTTTCTCTTTGGACTCGGAGCCTTCACTTCCGTCGGTGTGGCGATCGGCACAGTATTCGATCTGGTTCGCAAAGTCAGTGAAGCTGGCTTGCCCGTGGCGATCGCCCTCAAAGTCTTCTTCCTCCAACTGCCCTACTTCATCTCCTTCGCCATCCCCACCGCCCTCCTGCTCGGATGCATCATCGCCTACAGTCGGCTCTCCAGTGACAGCGAACTGATCGCCCTCCGCAGTTGTGGCGTAAGCCTCTACCGCCTCCTGGTTCCCACCCTAATCTTTAGCATCTGTCTCACCGGCATCACCTTCACCTTCAACGAACTCGTCGTTCCCGCCGCCAAACGAGAAGCCACCCTCACCCTAGAGCGAGCGCTCAAACAAGAAACGCCCCTCCAACAGACAATGAACATCTTTTATCCCGAATATCAGCGCAAAGAACTTGCGGACGGGAAAAGAGTGCGCGTCTTAACCCGGCTCTTCTATGCCGAATTTTTCGACGGCAAAGAAATGAAAGGCCTCACCATCCTCGACCGATCCCAATCCCAATTTAAACAAATCATCATCTCCGAAGCCGCCTCCTGGAACGCCGAAGAAAGCACCTGGGACTTCTTTAACGGCACAATCTACGTCGTCGATCAATCCGGCTCCTTCAAAAATATCGTCAAATTCGATCGCCAACAACTCAAACTCCCCCGCGCTCCCCTCGATCTGGCCTCCATTGGCACGAAATACGAAGAAATGAACATCGCCGAATCCCTCAACTACCTAGAAATTATCAAAATGAGTGGCGATGAAAAACAAATTCGCAAACTGCAAATCCGCATTCATCAGCGCTTCGCCATTCCCTTCGCCTGTATCGCCTTTGGTCTCATGGGAGCCGCCCTCGGTACTCGCCCCCAACGCACCGCCGGACGAGCCACCGGCTTTGGCATCAGCGTTTTAATTATCTTTACCTACTATCTCCTCATGTCCGTCGGCGATGCCCTCGGCTTAAGCGGCGCACTTCCCCCAGTCATGGCCGGATGGTTACCCACCGTATCCGCCTTCAGTGTCGGACTCTTACTCCTCTGGCGAGTCGTCCGTTAATCGATTCAATCCCTCGATAGCGATAGTAAGCAGCACAAGCGCCTTCTGAGGAAACCATGGGCGCACCGAGGGGATGTTCTGGGGTGCAGCGCGTGCCAAATGCGGGGCAATCATGGGGTTTCTTCACCCCTTGCATGATTTCACCACTGATACATTCGGTGGTCAGTACGGGGGGATTGGGATCGATCCAGTCGGCAAAGCGCTTTTCGGCATCCCAATGTACATAGTCCGCCCTTAGACCTAACCCACTATCGGGAATTTCCCCAATTCCGCGCCAGGTACGAGAGACGACCTCAAAGACTTGATGCATGAGATTTTGGGCCCCTAGATTACCTTCCCGACGGACGGAACGGCTATATTGATTATCGAGAGTAACCGCTTCTGTTTTGTTCTCCAACTGTTCAATACAGTGATATAACCCCTGAAGAATATCCACGGGTTCAAACCCAGTAACAACAATGGGAATTTGGTATTTGTCCACCAACGGTTCATATTCGGTATATCCCATCACTGTGCAAACATGACCGGCTGCGAGAAATCCCTGTACCCGACATTGGGGAGAGGAGAGAATAGCTTCCATGGCTGGCGGAACGCGCACATGGGAGGCGAGGAGGGAAAAATTGCGAATTTGTTGTTGTTTGGCTTGATACACGGCCAGGGCGGTGGCGGGGGCGGTGGTTTCAAAACCCACGCCAAAAAAGACGACTTCGGATTCGGGATTGGCTTGGGCAATTTTGAGACAGTCTAGGGGGGAATAAACGATGCGTATATCTGCACCTTTGGCTTTGATGCTCAGTAGGTCTTTGTCCGTTCCGGGAACTCGTAGCATGTCGCCAAAGGAACAGAGTATGACTTGGGGATGGGAGGCGATCGCGATCGCCCGATCGATCAGCGTCACCGGAGTCACACAAACGGGACATCCGGGCCCGTGAATCAGGGTAACCTCTTCAGGCAACAGTTGATCGATACCATATTTAATAATCGAGTGGGTTTGACCGCCACAGATCTCCATAATCGTCCAAGGTTGGGTGGTGATTTCGGCGATCGCCTTTGCCATCCTTTGCGCCAATTGAGCATCCCGATATTCATCCACAAATTTCATAACCATGGTTCCCCAGTCTTCCCCACCATTAAAAGGGAAAACTGCAACTAATTTTTAATTTTTAATTTTTAATTTTTAATTGACTCTGGGCTGCTTCTAAAATCAACTGCTGCTCCCCACGGGCGATCGCCCTTCGCACCCGATCCACCGCAGGCATCTCCACTGAAATTGAGGTAATTCCCCAGCGCACCAAATAGTGAATTAACTGCGGATGGTTAACCACCGCTTGACCACAAACACTACACTCAATCCCCCCAGCTCGCGCTTGCATAATACACTCCTCCAAAGCCCTTAACACCACTGGATGGAGAGCATTTAGACCCTGTTGATTTTCCTCCCACTGCTGACGCTCCAGACCAAACAACAGGGGAATTAAATCATTGGTTCCCAAACTCAAGCCATCAATCCCCACCCGTACATAATCAGAAATCTGCCATAATACCCCAGGAACCTCCACCATAATCCACAGTTCCATCTGGGATAACTGCCGTCGATCCACCCGCTTGCGAATGGCTACCACTTCCTCCACTGTTCGCACAAAAGGCAACATTAAATGCAGATTCTGATAACCCTGGCGATGGACTTTTTCCAACACAGTTAATTCCCAATCCAATAGAGTCGATCTCTGGTCATTCAGCTCACAGGCTAGGGTTCCCCGTAGGGAGGAAGGATAAAAGGAATCAAAGGAACGATAATAAATGGGACGGGGATAAAACCCCTGGGCTAACTTGTGTAGATGCTTAAACCATTCAGACACAAACCGATCCACATCTCTCCACCATTGAATCCCCGGAAATAAGCTGGCAGCCCATAATTCAGAGCGCAATAATCCCACCCCATCCACCTCTAAGTCTGAAGGGTTGATTCGAGAATGGGGTTGAGAGAGATTAATCCAGAGCTTTGTTGCATGTAGGGGAGCCGGTGGGAGCGAAGCATTTTTCTCTGCTTCTGTTGCCCTCAGCCGTTCCATTTTCTTGTTAACTTCAATTGGCTCTTGAGATGAAGCCTGATGCACTGCTCCACTAATTTCTCCTGTTTCACCGTTAATGTGGATCAGATCTCCGGTGAATAAGTAGTGAGTTGCCTGGGAGACTCCCACTAAGGCAGGAATACCTAATTCCCTGGCTACAATGGCTCCATGGCTGCTGATTCCGCCTTCCTCCGTAATTAAACCGGCTGCCCCATTTAAGACCCAGGTTTCTTGGGGGGCGATCGCCTGTTTAACGATAATTTTCCCTGGAGTTACGGTCATGGATTCAAGGGAGTCAGTTAACACCAAAACTGGAGCCACAGCGATCCCTGGCGCAGCTCCTGTACCCTGGTGAAGCAGTGAAGTCGGGCGGTTCTGATTTAAGGGAACAATATCTGTAATCCACCAATTCAAGTCAGGATAGCCTATCCACTCTAGGCGAAATTCATCGTACCACTGGTTTTTGAGGGAAAGGGCGCGATCGCCTAAACATTGGATTTGTGCTTCCTCTAAGCAGGGCCGATCGACCCAGGAGGAATCCACCGTATAGGCACATAGGAGGGAGTTACTATTGTTCAACAGTGGAGTATCCAGGCCCAGATTGGACGGTTCTCCAGAGAGTTGATAGGCAAGGCGCTTGTTTCCCAGATGTTGCTCTTTGAGTTGGTAAGGGTGAAGGTGAATCTGATAGCAATCAGAGGTCACTTGGGGTTCACTGAAGAGATAGCCTAAGCCCCAGGTGGATTCAATCCGAATCGTTTCACCTTGGGTTTCAATGACTCCACTGATGGGTTCATTCTGTAGGGGTTGAATTAAGATGCCCATCCTAATCTGATTTAAGGCTATACCTTGATATTGCCAGTAGAGCAAGTATTTATTGCGGAACGTTTCGGCCCATATTTGTTTAATCGTCTGGGCTAGGGCTTCAGGGGTTTTAGTCGTTCCCCAAGCTCTCCACAACCGAGACAAGGAGCTATGACTCTGGGCAGTAAGCTGTTTCGGTAAGCTCAGGGAAGGACGACAGAGAACAAAATCCCCTTCCCAGGTGGCGATCGCCTCTAGCACCTTGTTATACCATTGCTCATTTAGGGAGCAGTTGAGAATTTGCTCCCGAATTCCTTGAGTAATTTGGCGTAACTGCATATCCCGTTCTTCATGGCTGCGATCGCTTAAGGTTTTGTCAGCAGAGGGGGAAACCTTTAAGCCGACTTCTTGAGTCAACAGCAGATCCGATCCATGCAAAGAATGTAAAAAATGTTGTCTGATCTCGTTGGAGATCGCCAGCCCCGGTAATATGGGATAGCCTTGTTGCAGCAGTTGGCTTAAATCCCAAGCCCGATCGCCCACGGAAGAGCGGTGTTGATCTTGAATCTCAGTGAGCCAGTAAATCGGATTCATGGGTAGAGGCTTTAGAGGATATCTTTTGAATCTATTGTAATCGGTGTCATGGGTCTGTTCGCGCTTCTGATTCCCATGGAATGACACCGATACAGCCTGGGGGAATGGGGGAATGGGGGAATACCAAACAAACTCTATCTAACTTTAAGCTATTGCCTTGATCCCCTGTTTTTTTAAATCTAAAGCAATACCAAAATCCTCAATTCTCATCACTTTTTCCCCATCGTCCCCGGTCTGAATTGTCATCAAAGAAAAATTACAAAACATGAGCCAATATTGCAAAGATTAAATAATTGTAACATTATCGTTCTCCTCCCTCCATTTGAGATTAAAGCTTAGAGAGGCAGTGTTTTATGGGAGCAACATCAGCAACAAACAAGCGATCGAGGGGACAACCCAAGAATCGTCTACATCAACCCTCGATGCTATTAACCTCCAGTTAAACTCATCAATAGTTCCCATTTATCCCTTTAGTTGGGTCTCGATCCGGAAGGAACTATCAACCCCTTGAATCCATCGACAACCCTAGACCTAACTGGATGTTTCGGTTGTATTACCAAAAAAAGGGGTAAGTGACCCCCTTTTTAACCCCAAAAATTGATCTATCTCGCCTCAAGGAGTGAGGATTTATGTTAATCAAAATTAGTCACATCACCTTCAATTCTCCCATACACTGGGATATCCTCTATCCCATTCGCCAATGGTTCAACACCCTAGAGATCGATCGCCCAGAAGTCGCTAGATTAATTGTCAAACTCATCCCCGCTCAATGCCCCTTTTCACGGGAAATCAAGCTTTTTGGGCACACTATTGTCCGTATTCCCCCCCTGTGCAAACTCAATCCCCTATACGATGAACTCATGAGTCTACGCTTCCGTTGTCTCTCCTTTCTCGCCGACGACTGTGGTGAAGATATCGGAGCTTATATCTGAATAGTCCATCATCAAGGAAAACTCCAATCTGAAGAAGAGTACAGATAAGTTGTCTGTAACTCCTCTTCAGATTTCAGGAGCTATGTTACTATCTTGGTGGTTTGATCGAGCTAAAAATAGGGCGATCGCAGCCGGTGGAGGAGTAGACAGGAGTGCAACATACCATGTCACGGGTAAATGAGGATGTGAAAGAAGAGATTAAAGAACCCCATAATCCACTCCAACCCATTCGCATTGGAGTCATTGGTGTGGGTCATATGGGCCAGCATCACACCCGCGTTTTAAGTTTACTCAAAGACGTACACCTGATAGGCATCTCTGATGTGGACATCGAACGAGGACTAGATACGGCTGGCAAATATCGCATTCGCTTCTTCGAGAACTATCACGATCTTCTCCCCCATATCGATGCCGTCTGTATTGCCGTTCCCACCCGTCTCCACCATGAAGTCGGCACTGCCTGCCTACAAGCCGGAGTGCATGTCCTGATCGAAAAACCGATCGCTGCCAGTATCGAAGAAGCCGAAAATTTAGTCAACCTAGCAGCCGAATGTAACTGTATTCTCCAAGTTGGCCATATTGAACGCTTTAACCCCGCCTTTCAAGAACTGAGCAAAGTCCTGAAAACTGAGGAAATCCTCGCCCTAGAAGCCCATCGCATGAGTCCCTACTCTAACCGCGCCAATGATGTGTCCGTGGTTTTGGACTTAATGATTCATGATATTGATTTACTCCTAGAGTTGGCCGCCGCTCCTGTGAAAAAGCTAACCGCCAGTGGAAATCGAGCCTCGGATTCTGGGTATTTAGATTATGTCACTGCAACTCTAGGCTTTGAGAATGGCATTATCGCCACCCTCACCGCCAGTAAAGTCACCCATTGCAAAATTCGCCGCATTGCTGCCCATTGCAAGAATTCCCTCACCGAAGCGGATTTTCTCAATAATGAAATTTTGATCCATCGCCAAACCACCGCCAACTATCGCACCGAGTATGGTCAGGTGCTGTATCGTCAGGATGGATTAATTGAAAAAGTCTATACCAGTAACATAGAACCCCTTCATGCTGAGTTGGAGCATTTTGTCACCTGTGTACGGGGTGGAGACCAACCTTCCGTAGGGGGTGAGCAAGCCTTGAGAGCCTTGCGGTTAGCCAGTTCGATTGAGCATATGGCTCTAGAGGGTCAATCTTGGCAGGGTTTAGACTCTCAATCTTCCCATAATCACCACTCTTCCATTGTCATTGTTTAGGGGAGTTGACTAGGGCGATCGCCCCATTATTGCCGCCAAAGGCAAAACTTAGACAAAGACTATGTTGGATACACTGAGATCGGGTGGAGCGAACCAAGTTAAGATTAAACTCTGGCTCTCTTAATCCGACACAGGGGAGTAAGATTTCATGCTTCATCGCCATAAGGGAAAAGGCAATTCCCAAGGCTCCAGAAGCGCCCAAGGTATGGCCGGTTGCGCCTTTGGTGGAACTCACTGGAACAGTTGGGGGAAATAGATGCTCGATGAGTTGACTTTCAGCAGCATCATTTAAGGGGGTGCTGGTTCCGTGGGCATGGATGTAGTCGATCGCCCTTGGAGTTAAGCCTGCTCTTTCCAAACAGGTTTTAATCGCGATCGCCGCACTGGTGCGATCGGGTTTGGGGGCGCTCACATGATAGGCATCATTGGTAAAGGCAGCTCCCAGAATTTGACCATAAATCGAGGCTTGGCGCTGCTGGGCAGATTCGAGGGACTCTAAGAAGAGGAACGCGCCCCCTTCCCCTAAAACCAATCCTTCGCGATGGCGGTCAAAGGGATAACATCCGGTTTTCGCTAAAGCTCCCATTTGCGTAAATCCCGCTAGAGTTAAGGGCGTAATTGGCGCTTCAATGGCTCCCGCTAACACCTGTTGCACCCTACCGCAGCGAATCAGTTCATAACCTTGGGCGATCGCCCACATGCCCGTATTGCAAGCATTCATGGGAGCCTGAACAATCCCTTGAGTACCCGTGAGTTGGGCGGCTATTCTTGCCGGTAAATCGGGCAAATAGTCCAGGCAATGGGATAAATCGGGCAATTCTCGATCGCCAGTCAAAAACTGATGAGCAATGGTTTCCCAACTCCCTTGAGCGCTGCGACTCGATCCGATCGCAAGCCCCAAATTGGGTAAGGGAGGAGCCATACCCGCATCTTCTAAAGTCTCCAAAACTAACTGACGAGTCAAATCCCGCAAATCTGCCGGGCGATCGCGCCAGGGATGCCCAGCATTATCGCCAATTAAAGCTAGAGGACGAGGCTCTAAGTCTGGAAACGGTTGTGCCATGGCGATCGCCGATTCCTGGTTGAGCAGCTTGCGCCAAGTGCGATCGCGCGATCCCAAGGCAGACACTAAACCCAATCCAGTAACAACAACCACTGTCATAATATCAAAAGCTGCTCTATCGCCACTTAACCTTATGTCTGGTATTTATGATAATTGTGATTTTCCCTTACTGCCCGAACTCAAGCAAGGTTTGCAACAAGCGTATCGGGCTGATTTTTGTGTCGGCTATTTTAACCTCAGAGGTTGGCGAGAATTAGAAGCAGAAGTGGAGCAATTCAGCCCTAGTGCAGGTCACAATTGTCGCTTATTGGTGGGAATGCAAAAACTACCCAAAGACCACCTCAAAAGCTCTCGGAGGATTGGTAAGAGGGAGCCGAGAATGGACATCCAGCAGGCCAATCAGCTCCAAAAACTCATGGCCCAAGAGTTTCGGGAACAGTTGACCTATGGCGTGCCCACAGCCCAGGATCAAGCCAGTCTGAAGCGATTGCAGAGCCAGTTAGAAGCGGGCAAACTGGAGGTTAAATTATTTCTGCGCTATCTGCTCCATGCCAAACTCTATCTTGTTTATCGCGGCGATCGCTTTACTCCCCGGATTGCCTATGTGGGTAGTAGTAACTTAACCTTTTCTGGCCTCAGTGGTCAGGGGGAACTCAATGTGGAAGTCACGGATCGAGATGATACCCAGAAGCTAGAAGAGTGGTTTAGCGATCGCTGGGAAGATAAGTTTTCCCTGGATATTTCCCAAGATCTGATTGAGGCGATCGATGAAAGTTGGGCGGGAAAACAGCGATCGCCTTTTTATATTTACCTGAAGATGGCCTATCACTTATCCCAGGAAGCGCGGGATGGTTTGAGTCGCTATCAAGCGCCCAAAAATTTCGGCTTATTGGAATTTCAGGAACAGGCGGTGCGGGTGGCGATGCAGCATCTGGATAAGCGCCATGGGGTGATGATTGGGGATGTGGTGGGTTTGGGCAAAACTCTGGTGGGAACGGCGATCGCCCATGTGTGCGAACAGGAATATGGTACGAGTACGTTGGTGATTTGTCCCAAGAATCTGGAATTGATGTGGCAAGAGTATATCGATCGCTATGGCTTACGGGGAAAAGTGGTTCCCGTTAGCCAGGTGGAAAAAATCTTACCGACAGTGCCCGCAAGATTTCGGTTGGTGATGATTGATGAGAGCCATAACCTCCGCAACCGGGAGGGCAAACGCTATCAAGCGATTAAGGAGTATGTGGAGCAAAGTGGCAGCCGGTGTATTCTGCTGACGGCAACACCCTATAACAAGGGCTATTTAGATTTATCGGCTCAGTTGCGTCTATTTTTGCGCCCGGAAGCGGATTTAGGCATTAAGCCAGAAGCTTATATTCGGGAGATTGGGGGAGACGTGCAATTTGTGCGGCGACACCCGGCTACTCCAGTGCGATCGCTGATGGCTTTTGAACAGAGCCAGCAACCGGAAGATTGGCAACAGTTGATGAATCGCTATATGTTGCGACGAACCAGGGGATTTATTAAAAACACTTATGCTAAACGGGATGAACGGGGGTATTATTTAGAGTTTGCTAATGGCGATCGCTTCTATTTTCCTCTGCGTCGTCCTCGGACGGTAACCTTTAGCACGGATGCAGCTATCGATCCCTATGCTCGGCTGTATAGCGATCGCGTGGTGGATATCATGAATCGCTTGCATCTGCCTCGATATGGTTTAGGTCATTATGTGATTATGCCTCCGAAGAGTAAAAAAACGACAGGGAAAACATCACCCGGTCAAATGAGTTTGGCCGCGGAATTTGAGCATTTGCAGCCCACGGAAGCAGAACGGCAAATCCTGGCCAATCTTTCCCATGCGGGGCAACGGTTAATGGGGTTTTGCCGCACCAATTTATTTAAGCGTCTCGAAAGTAGTGGCGCGGCTTTTCTTCAGTCGATTGAGCGTCATATTTTACGCAACTCAGTTTATTTATATGCGATCGCCCAGAATTTGCCCATTCCCATCGGCACTCAAGATGCCGCCTTACTCGATGGAACCAGCGATGAGGATAGTGATAGTTTGCTCAGTCAGGATTGGGAAACGGGGGACACTGGGGATATCGTCGATGATCCGACTGAATGCAACACAGCCGAATGGGAAGCACGAGCCGCCAGCATTTACGATCTATACCGCGATCGCTATCCGAACCGCTTTAAGTGGATTCATCCCCGGTTCTTTACCCCCGAACTGGCGGCAGATTTACGCCAAGATGCCCAAGCATTGACGGAAATTTTGGAGATTGCCGGATGTTGGGATGCTAATGAAGACAGAAAATTGCGATCGCTCATTCAACTCGTCAGCGCCCAACATTCCCAAGAGAAAGTCCTCATCTTCACCCAATTTGCCGATACCGCTCAATATCTCTCTGAAGCTCTAGGAGCCAGAGGCATCACTCACATCGGTTTAGTCACCGGCAATTCTCAAACCGATCCGACTACCCTAGCCCACCGATTTAGTCCTAAAAGTAATCAGAAAACCGTCTCGCCAGAGCAAGAATTAAGAATATTAATCGCTACCGATGTTTTGAGTGAAGGGCAAAACTTACAAGATGCCCGAATTGTGGTCAATTATGATTTACCTTGGGCAATTATTCGCTTAATTCAGCGCGTGGGAAGAGTCGATCGCATTGGTCAAGAAGCCGATGAAATTTTATGTTATTCTTTTTTGCCTGCTGAAGGAGTGGAACAGTTAATTAATCTGCGGGGGCGTTTGCGCGATCGCCTCCAAGAAAATCAGGAAGTGGTGGGAACCGACGAAGCCTTTTTTGAAGATGAGGAACAGCGAGAAGTCTTGTTAAATCTCTATCACGAAAAAGCCAATATTTTAGATGAAGATGAAGACTCTGGCGAAGTCGATTTAACCTCAGAAGCACTACAAATTTGGCAAACCGCCATTGATGCCAATCCAGGCTTAAAACGGATTATTCAAGACTTACCTGATGTCGTCCTCTCCACCCGCCACCATCAACCCACCGCCTTAGATCCGGAAGGGGTTTTGCTCTATCTACGGACGGCTGAAGGAACCGATGCCCTCGCCTGGGTGGATGCCGAGGGAAATAGCGTCACCCAGTCCCAAATGCGGATTTTACGCATGGCTCGGTGTTCTATCGACACTCCTGCCCTAGAGCCTCATCCCCAACATTATGACTTAGTTCAAAAAGCTTCGATGCAAATTAGCGAGCAAACCAAAGGAGTTGCCGGGACTCTAGGCAGTTCCAGGGGGGCGAGGAAGAAAACCTACGATCGCCTAATGGCCTATTGCCAGTATGTTAAGGAAAGCACACCGATTTTAGCCCAAGGTCAGGAATGGGATCATTTAAATCAGGCGATCGAGATGATCTATCACTATCCTCTCAAACAAGACGCGATCGCCTCTCTCAATCGGGAATTACGAGCAGGAATTGCCGATGAAAATTTAGCCCAAAAAGTCACCCATCTGATGGAGCATAATGCTTTATGTGTCGTCACCACAGACGGTGAATTTGAAGGCGCGAGGGTGATTTGTTCCATGGGTTTATTTGAGGGAGAATAGGGGGATGGGGGGATGCCCTCTCCCTAAATCCCTCTCCCACAGGAGAGGGACTTTCCCCCTTCTCCTGTGGGAGAAGGGGGTAGGGGGATGAGGGCAATTGTTACATAACTCATTTAGGTTTGCTATATCATAATCTTAAGCCGATATAGGAGCAGTAGTGCCGTGACAACCCTAAAATGGTGGGTTACGGCGGATTGATAGATTGCTGTCAGAGTCTAGGTTTTAGCCGCCTAACCCACCCTACGCTAATGCACTATTTTAGCTGTGTCACGGCAGTAGGGTGCGTTAGCGA
>NZ_JAQPOK010000003.1 GCF_030068445.1 Roseofilum halophilum BLCC-M91
ATAATCATCTCTGGGCAGAGCCGCTAAGATTTTTTTGACAGACGGGGGAACTTTCACTAACATAGTTATTAGTTATTATTTTTTTCTGCTCTCTATCTTACCAGATTTGAGAGCTTTTTTCTCCATCTATTCTTAACATTCAACACTTCTGAATGGATACAGATTATAGAGGAGCCAACCTGAAGAGATGAAATGGGAAGCAATGTTGAAGTCAGTCGATCAGTTAGTCTTTGAAAAAACTGGAAAACACCTTGATAGTCTGCAACTTGCTATTTTAAAGGGAGTCCTCAACAGTCAGAAATACTCAGAGATCGCAGAAAAGTACGGATGCACCACAGGTCATGCTACAGATGAGGGATATAAACTCTGGCAAATTCTATCAGAGATTTTAGGAGAAGATGTACATAAGTCTAATTTTTGCGCTATAGCTGAACGGTTGGGAATTGCTAATTCTAACTCTATGCTAGTCAATCCAGTTCAAATTGGTCATTTAAATCTTTGTTCTAATTCAGAAATCGTAGAATTAGAACAATCAGAAGAACAATCAGATATATTTACTCCTGAGTCAAGTCATCAAAATACAAAAAGTGAACGTCCGATGATTAAGGAGATTCAACTTGAAACTAAATTAAAGACGATCCCTAAATTAATAAAAATAGGCTTGACAGCACCACAAATTGCTGAAACTCTTGAGTTGTCATTAAATCAAGTACAGCAGGTTATCAATCAAATACAGCAGTAAATCAACTAGATCAAATGATTAGTTTTGTAAAGAGCGATCGCCTAACATCCATCATCCCTCCCTAAACTCTGTCATTATTCTAAATTCTAACCAACTCGACAGGATCTGAAAAGAATTAGCAATGAAGGCTAAAACTGCGCTCCGTCTAAGTTGGCATCGCTTAAGTCTGCATGGGTTAAATCAGCGCCCTCTAACTGAGCATCAGACAAGTTGGCTCCTATCAGTTTCGCTTGCCTTAAATTGGCTCCTCTAAGGTTGGTTTGGCTTAAGTTTGCGAAGATGAATTTAGTGCCTTGCAGTTGGGCATTTTCTAAGTTGGCTTCCTGAAATTGGGTGTGGATAAAGTTGGCTTGGGATAGGTTAATTCCGGGCAGTTGAGCGCCTTTTAAGTTCATGCCTTGGAAGTTTCTATCCCCGGCTGTGTAGCGATCGATGACTTCACTGATATCGGTGAGAGAAAGCGATCGCCCAAACTGAGTAGGCAGAATAAACGTAAGACTATTGTCCGATCGCAGCAGTTGATGCAGTTCTTGATACAGAGGATGGTTTCCCACTCCACTTATTCTAACCCAAGCTCTGGTGCGAGTCAAGGCAATAAATAGGTGATTTCGCAGGGATAAATTGCTCTCGTCTTGGGCAATATGATCCAGGGCGATCGCGTAAACCATATCTGCCTCATTTCCCTTCGCTTTCTCAATCGTTGAAACCGTTACACAGCCTTCACACCAAAAGTCATTTTTCGAGTAAGAATCCTGCTTGTGTCCCGGAAGATAGACATCAATACCCTTTCTTAACAGCACCTCTACTACCATCGGCTCCAGTTGGCGCGTTTGAATTCGAGATCCCAACAAAATCACCAAAATATCCCGACTCGGTTTTAGTCCATCCTGGCGTAAATTTTGCCTTAAACGATCGGCTAAATGCGCTAATTCTTCCTGGCGCGAGTCATAAGCTTGAAACTCAATCAGCGCTCCTGATGCTAACTGACTCACCGGATTTAATTCGGCATCCAATAAACGAGTAAGAGTAATCGTCTGTCCCGGTAAAATATCTCCTGTTACTTCAAATCCTAGGGCTTGCCAATCGGATTTTTGGCAGAGCTGGCTTAAACATCCTTGGGGGCGAAAAATTCCCATGGCTAAACCGTAAGCAACCCTTAATACTTGCGCGGGAGTGCGATAGGATTTACAGAGGATTTCAGTTTTGGCAATATTGCCCGGATGAACCCCATTTAAAAGATGTCCTAAATCCGAGCCGAATAAGTCGCGAACCGTCGTCACTTGCTGGGGATCGAGATGTTGATATTCATCCATTGCCCAAATTAAGCACCGTTGCTCTGGATGCAAGGAATTGCAAGGGCGCAGGGCTTGGTAAGCCAACCAGTAAAAGGGTTGCTTTTGTTCAAATTTTATGCTATCCTGGACTAAAAAATCTTGACCTTCATCGATTAAAATAGCATCAAACACTTGGGGAATTTTCCCCCGATGTAACAGGTCAATACAAACCTCTGCTAAGGCTTCATGGGGGGCAGATCTTAGGGTATCGGAAACGGTGCGGGGAGGGATACCAGAGAGACGAGATAAAAAGCGATAAAATCCGGGTTGTCCTTTGGCTCCCCAACCGTGAAAAACGCGCAAGTTGCGGTTACGAGAATTGTAGCCCACTTGCCCATCGCTAAAATGGCGAAGCCAGCGATCGAGTTGCTCGGTAATGGTTTGGTAAAGACTGCGGCTAAAGAAGACGATCGCGATTTTCCAATCGGGATATTTCAAGTGCATGTGAGCTGCTTTTTGGCAGAGAATCACGGTTTTCCCCGATCCGGCAATGCCGCGAATCCTTTGCACTCCTGGCGGAATGGTTTTGGCGAGAGTTTCTTGGGCTAAATCGAGTTGGGAAAACTGTTGCCTGGCTTGGGTTAAAATTTCGGCGCGACTGGGAGAAGGATATAAGCGCCATCGGGTACTGGGGTTAGGTTGAAAAGTGGGCGTGCCACTGATGAGCGAGAGCAAAAGTTGCCATTGCTGTTCGCTTAGGGATGTGCCTGGAGTGAGGGGGCTGATATTTTCAACTTGCTGACAAAATTGGGCAATGGCAGTTAAGCGCAGATGGTTTTCAAACAGAATAGGAGGAGCGGAAATGAGGCGATCGAATTGCTTTTCCTGCCACTGTTCTTGGGTAATATAAGGTAGGGCAACGATCGCCCGACTCATCACCCCAGAGGTTAACCCCGGTTCCCTCTCACACCGTTTCAGAAGCGCCCAAACCTGCCGTTCTGCCTGCTGATAGGGCGATCCCGTTTTCTGGTAAAATCCTTGATAGTGCCAGCGATGACCGTTAATATGGCTAATTTGGTGAATCCGTACAGACTTCACCTCAATGACGATGATTCCCAATTGGCGATCGAGAATCAGAATATCGGGTTCTTTGCGATACTTTCCCTGGGCAGAAAATAGGGGATAGCGCCAATAGGCAAGACAGGATCTGTCGCTAAAAGCATCCTGCACCCTTTCCCATACCCGAAACTCGCCTCGCTCTCCCCCATTTCCAGCAACTTCCGTAGTAATAAATTGCCCCTTCCCCATAGCTCATATCAAGTTCGTTGAATCAATTATAGTGGCGGGTAGATATAGCTAGTTTAAATGAGTTGTACAACGGGAAATGCCCTCTCCCTATATCCCTCTCCCACGGGAGAGGGACTTTTCCCCCTTCTCCCTTCGACTTCGCTCAGGGCAGCGCCTGCGGGAGAAGGGGGCAGGGGGATGAGGGGCAGCCATTACATAACTTATTTAGGTTTGCTATAGATTGGCTGTTGCCGACATAAAAATTGTTCATTGTTCATTGTTCATTGTTCATTGATATTACTCCACAATTGCCCCTTTATCGCGCAAATGTTGCTTCAGGGCTGAGGACAATTTAGGGTTATCCTTAAAATAGGCTTGATTAACATTCGCTTTATCAATATTTGCCTGTTTCAAAAGCGCTCCTGTTAACTGTGCCTCCTGCAAATTTACATCGGTTAAATCGGCATAGGAAAGATTCGCCTGGGCTAAATTGGCGCGGGATAAATCCGCCCGTTGCAAATACGCCCCCGATAAATTCGCCGCTTCTAAATTGGCATCACTCAGATCGGCGCGAGGTAAAATGGTGCGTAAATCTGCGCCTTGCAAATTGGCATACTGCAAATTAGCATCGCGCAAATTGGCATTACTTAAAATCGCCTTTTCTAGGTTGGCATGACTTAGCTGGGCATGGGATAAATCAGCTAAACTTAAATCTGCACCGCTTAAATTGGTTTCGCTTAAATTTGCGCCGCCTAAATTGGCATAATGAAAATTCATCTGGGCTAAATTGGCTCCGGCAAAATCCGAGAGGGGATTTAACCCCACCTGTTGGGCAATGTCTAAAATATCTTGGGGTTGTTTTTCTAGTAACTGCTTGGCGATCGCCCATTGCTCCTCTAAACAGCGCTGTTCCGTGTCCCGATCTTGCATTACTTTATACACTTGACGCAAATTAAATAACGCCTGTCCTTGCAGCAATAAATCCCCCCATTCCTGAGCCACAACCCATTCTTGTTGATAATAAGTCAGCGCTTGGGGAAAATCGGGCAAACTGCTATAGGCATTACCCAAATTATTCAGAGCATTCCGTTGTCCTGGGAGATCGCCAACATCTTGCGCTAAACTCAAATGCTGCTTATAGTAGGCGATCGCCTCCTCAACCCTACCCAACGCCTGACTCACCGCCCCCAAATTCCCCAAAGCCGCCCCTTGGCGCTGGGCATTCTCCAGGCTACGGTAGATCGATAAAGCCTGTTCCCAGAGAGACTTCGCCCCCTCTAAATTCCCCCCTTGATACTCCTGAATTCCCTGCTTAAATAGCGCGTCAGCATCCTGAGACATAAGATAATTAGAATCAATTCAATCAAAATATAGCGCTTTGCGTGGTAATCGGTAATGGGTAATCGGTAATCGGTAATTGTACAACCATTTTTCTCTGTTATGTGAGACATTTCGATCCCCCTTTCATCTCCGCTTGCGGAAAATCCCCCTTAATCAGCTTTTTAAGGGGGTTTGGGGGATCTACAACCGAGCATTCTTTTCTAGATTTGATATTACTCGATATTTTAATGGATTACCGAGAATCAGTATTTATGAGTGACACTCACATCCTTCATGCCCACAGCCTGAACCGTCAGGATGGCCATTCGCGCAAGCTTCACTACAATAGACCTGGCCGTTTTTCTTGAACCCAGTTGCCTCGTCAACCATACACTTACAAGACTCACAAGCACATTTGACTTGAGTTGCAGTTGCCATAACTGTGTCTCCTTGACTTACATCTGAACATATATTCATAGATTAGCATAAAATAATTGAAAGATTGTTCAGATATTGTTAAATTTGAATAAGCAGCACAAAAACGGTGTATTCATATCCAGTGCGGTTTCCGCAAGCGGACATGAAAATGGAATTCAAGAAGCAGGCAAGATGCCCGCACTCCTGGAATCCCTTAATATTACTGGAGTGGGAGCGTCTCGCTCCCTAGATTTTTAAGGTCGGACGCAGTGCGAAACAAGCGGACTTAATCAATACTCATTACTCATTACCCTCTCCCTATGCCATCCCAACTTCCCGTCTCCGAATCCACAGACTCCCCCCACTGCTCACCCCACCAGGAATTAGACACAGAACACCGCAAGGATCTAGCATCCCATCTTCTGCATCCCCGGAAAGCCCAAAAAATGGCAGAATTCTTTAGTATCCTGGGAGACCCCAATCGCTTAAGAATCTTATCCCTCTTAGCCAGCGAGGAACTGTGCGTGTGCGATTTAGCTACCACCCTAGAGTTAACCGAATCCTCCGTTTCCCATCAACTGCGAACCCTCCGCGCTCACCGGCTTGTCCGCTACCAAAAACGGGGGCGAAAAGTCTATTATTATCTAGACGATCGCCATATCCTCGATCTCTATCAGACCGTTGCCGAACACCTGAACGAAAGTAAGGAATAGGGAATAGGGAATAGGGAAATAGGAGAGCAAACTAATGTATTTCATACTAAACAATGAAAATCAACTGGGATAATCCAACAGAAGAGGCGCGGATCGAAGTTATTCCCCTCATTGATGTTATTTTCTGCATTTTGACCTTTTTTATCTTAGCGGCGGTAGGATTGACGCGCCAGCAAGCGATTTCTGTGGATTTACCCAGTGCCAAGACGGGAACCACCCAAATGCAGGATATGTTAATCGTTAGTGTGGATACCGTTGGACAAACCTATATCGAACAGGAATTAGTCCCCAGGGATCAATTGCGACAACGGTTACTCGCCTATCAGATTCAGACTCCCCAGGGCTTAATGGTGCTGTATGCCTCGAAAACTGCCCTTTATGAAGATGTTGTGCAAGTCTTAGATTTAATGCGCTCTGTGGGCGGCGATCGCGTGGCTTTGGCAACCCTTCCCGCAGGGGTGAACCCCTCAGAAGCCACCCCAGCAGAACCTCCGAATCTTGATTTAGGGATTCCTGGTTTAACGCCCCTACCGACTCCAGTTCCGGCTCCTGAACCCACTGCAACCGTCCCCCCAGCTCCAACTAATCCAGAAACCCAGGAATAGCTACTTATTCCCTCTCACACCGATGACTCCCAAGGGAAACAAAACAACGCTGGAGGTATTGATGGCGCTGGATTTTTCCGATGGGCGATCGGCTGGAGACATTTTGAGCAGATTAGATGAAATAAACAGGATAATTGGCGAAGATGTTGTTATTATCCCATCAATATCCACAATTGATCATTTATGGTAAATGCTAATTTTATACCTACCGGATTAACGGATGAGCAAGTGAAACACCGCTATCGGTCAGGCTTGCACAATAATGTTAATTTGCCCAATAGTCGCTCCTATCGAGATATTTTACTCGAAACCGTATTTACTTTCATTAATGGGGTGTTCTTTTCGATTTTTATGCTGCTGGTTTCCCTGGGACGCTACAGCGATGGGGCGATCGTGATTGCGGTGTTGTTTAGTGCAGTGATGGTGAGTGTTTGTCAGGAAATTTGGGCAAAGCGTAAGTTAGATAAGGTGGCATTGTTGACTCGGCCTCGGTCTTTGGTGATGCGGAATGGCCAAGAATGCACCCTCGATCCTCGCGAGATCGTGCAGGGGGATGTGTTGCATCTGGTGGCTGGGGAACAAATGATCGTGGATGGGGAGCTGTTGCAGGGACAGATTGAGGTGGATGAGTCCCTGTTGACGGGGGAGAGTGATGCCATTGTGAAAAAAACGGGCGATCGCCTACTCTCTGGCACGTTTTGCGTGAGTGGGAACGGGTATTATGAAGCACAACAGGTGGGTAAGGAAACCCTGGCCTATCGCCTGGCTTCGGGAGCTAGGGCGGTGCGACAGGTGTATACTCCCTTACAGCAACAGATTAACCTGGTGATTCGCATCTTTATTTTGGTGGCTGGGTTTCTGTGGATTTTAGTGGCGATCGCTGTTCTCAGTCGCACCCTCTCGGTGGCTGATGGGGTGCAAAAAGCGGCGGTGATCTCCAGTTTAGTGCCTGCGGGCCTCTATTTATCGATTACCCTAGCCTATGCTCTGGGGGCGGTGCGGATGCTGGATCGAGAGATTCTCATTCAACAGGCGAATTCCGTGGAATCTTTGAGCCATGTGGAGATTCTCTGTTTGGATAAGACGGGAACCCTGACGGCGAATCAAATTGAAGTGCATCAGTTCCAGGAAATTCGGGGAGATGAAGAGCGCCTAAGTCAGATTTTAGGGGTTTTCGCCGCCAGTGCCACGACCCAAAATGCCACCAGTGAGGCGATCGCCCGTTATTATCTCCATCCTGCACAACCGGTTAATGGGGAAGTTGCGTTTACCTCGGCACGCAAATGGAGCGGGTGTATTTTCGCCACGGGAGAGATTCGAGGAACCTATGTGTTAGGCGCTCCCGATGTTCTCAGTCGCGCCATTCCCCTGTCTGAGGATATCCGGGAAACCATTAATTTGTGGACAGAACAGGGGTATCGCGTCTTGCTGTTTGCGGGTTCTGAAGCGGTGGTGAGCCTTTACGATACTCCTTTGGAGTCGCTTCGCGAACGCGAAAATACGCCCACTATTCCCCCGAACCTTGAGCCTTTGGGCTTGGTAATTTTAGGCGATCGATTGCGTCCGGGAGTGTTAGAAACGCTGCAAGAATTTCAACAAGCAGGGGTGCAGCTCAAGATTATTTCCGGAGATTATCCGCAAACGGTACAGGCGATCGCCCGTCAAGTGGGATTAGAGGGCGATCTAGCCATGATTTCCGGAGCAGAGTTAGCCCAAATTGAGCCGCACCAATGGGCGGAAGTTGCCCAAAATCACACAATTTTTGGGCGCATTACTCCCGATCAAAAAGCCCAATTGGTGAAAGAATTGCGGCAAAAAGGAATTTATGTCGCCATGATTGGCGATGGAGTCAATGATGTTTTATCCCTGAAACAAGCCAATTTGGGGATAGCCATGGAAAGTGGCAGTAAAGCAACGAAAGCGGTAGCGGATTTAGTATTATTAAACGATTCCTTTGTTTCCCTCCCCTTTGCACTCCTTGAAGGGCAACGGATTCAAAACGGAATTCAGGATGTTTTGAAGTTATTTATTATCCGCATTTTCTCATTTACCTTACTCATTTTAGCCACCGGTCAAGTGATTGGCACATTTCCCTTATTGAATAAACATAGCGCTTTAGTAACCGTGCTTTCCGTGGGCATTCCCACCATCAGTTTACCGATTTATGCCAAACCAGGGAGGGGACAGGGTGGCGAACGGGTTCGCTCTTTATTCCGGTTTATTTTACCCGCCACATTATCCGTCACCTTAGCCGGATTAATCGTCTATTTAGGCTATTTAGTCACCAGTGTTTGGCGAGCCGTGAATCAGGGAGGAATGGTGATTGTAGACAATGAGTTATTAGCCATTCCCCGCAGCGCGTTAGTTACCCTCTTAATCTTGTGCGGCTTAACGTTAATGTTATTTCTCAAACCCCCAACCCGGTTCTGGGTGGCGGTGGAACCCCTGAGCGGAGACTGGCGATATACCAGGGTAGCGGTGAGTTTGTTGGGGTTATACGGCTTGATTTTGGCGATCGCCCCCGTGAGAAAATTCTTTGATTTGACGCTCTTATCGGCATCAGATTATGCCTTTATCGTGGCGATCGTTTTGCTGTGGATCTATCTGTTGCGCCTCACCTGGCGACGGAAATGGTTAGAGCGTTTCCTGGGGAAATTCCATTAATCGAATGTTGCTGATGTGAAAATGTAGGGAGTGAAAATGTAGGGAGTGAAAATGTAGGGAGCAAGATGCTCCCACTCCAGTAATACAGAAAATGTAGGGAGCAAGATGCTCCCACTCCAGAAAATGTAGTAGTAGATCGTTTTGCTCTCATCATCCCTTTCTATTGCCTGGGTAAGAGGGGAGTGATGTAGGCTAACAATTCAGGAATATACGTTTCAACCACTTGCCAGACGAGATCGAGTTTAACCTCATCATAGTCATGGACTAAGCGATCGCGCATCCCAGCAATTTGTCTCCACTCAATTGTCCCATGGCGATCGCGAAATTCTGGCGAAAGACGTTTGACGACTTCACCAATAATCGTAATTTCATATAAAACAGCCAGTTGTGTTCTTTCATCCTGCTCAAAATCTGCTTCAGTCATATTCTCGGTTAATCGGAGAATCGTGCGACAGAATTTAGCAATATCAAACAAATAGGACTCGTCCCGATTCATAGATTACCTGTGCTGTACTGAGAATATTTTGGCGACGAATCCAGTTATCACTGTCGATGACTGAGGCTTTTTCAATCAAGTCCACCGGGCGATCGAGCCAATCTTCCAATTGATATTGGATCTTCACCAGATCCATTAAACTCATCCGAGAACGAAACTCATCCTCAAAGACAACCAAAAGATCAATATCACTATCTGGGTTAAAATCTTCTCGGAGAATCGAGCCAAATACAGAGACTTCCACGATACCCCACTGCTGGCAAAAATCAGCCAGTTGCTCTCGCGTAATGCCTAGGCGCTCATCAAGCAGGCGATCGCATATTCTTCGCACTCATCAACCTCCTCCCTTTAGATTCAAGATCCTCTCTTCACGCAGTTGGGGGATCGCTTCTTCGCGCAGTTGAGCGATCGCTTCTTCGCGCAGTTGAGCGATCGCTTCTTCGCGCAGTTGAGGGATCACTTCTTCGCGCAGTTGAGCGATCGCTTCTTGATACAATGCATCTATAGTCACCATTAGCTCCTCATCCTCCCCATCTGCTTCTTGGTTTTTCCGCGTGCCTAAAATAGTTAAAACTTTATCGACCAATTCTATCACATTTGCTTGCCAGCGATTGGTTGGCGGCAGGCTCTCCAATTCTTGAATCGCTTGTTCTTTCACCCTTCCGCGTCCCAGAAGTCTCAACCATAGAGTTTCTGGAGTTCTTGGCAATTGATGGATAACGATGATGGCACTTTTATACAGATCCCCTAAATAATAGATTCCTGGAGCGCCGTTTTCTGCCTCCCTTGCACGAGCATTGTCTAGCAAGTTCATTGATGCGGTTGGCGTTAATATCCAGAGTCGCGGTATGGTAATTGTAGACAATGAGTTATTAGCCATTCCTCGCAGTGCGTTAGTTACCCTCTTAATCTTGTGCGGCTTAACGTTAATGTTATTTCTCAAACCCCCAACCCGGTTCTGGGTGGCGGTGGAACCCCTGAGCGGAGACTGGCGATATACCAGGGTAGCGGTGAGTTTGTTAGGGTTATACGGCTTGATTTTGGCGGCTTGATTTTGGCGATCGCCCCCGTGAGAAAATTCTTTGATTTGACGCTCTTATCGGCATCAGATTATGCCTTTATCGTGGCGATCGTTTTGCTGTGGATCTATCTGTTGCGCCTTACCTGGCGACGGAAATGGTTAGAGCGCTTCTTGGGCAAATTCCATTAATCGAATGTTGCTGATGTGAAAATGTAGGGAGTGAAAATGTAGGGAGTGAAAATGTAGGGAGTGAAAATGTAGGGAGTGAAAATGTAGGGAGTGAAAATGTAGGGAGTGAAAAT
The DNA here is from genome assembly GCF_030068445.1 of Roseofilum halophilum BLCC-M91. Classification (GTDB taxonomy): domain Bacteria; phylum Cyanobacteriota; class Cyanobacteriia; order Cyanobacteriales; family Desertifilaceae; genus Roseofilum; species Roseofilum halophilum. Next base: position 10,842 of record NZ_JAQPOK010000003.1, read on the forward strand.
GTAGGGAGTGAAAATGTAGGGAGTGAAAATGTAGGGAGCAAGATGCTCCCACTCCAGAAAATATAGTGCGGGCATCTTGCCCGCTAGTTTAACCCTCCAGTAATGTAGTGCGGGCATCTTGCCCGCTAGTTTAACCCTCCAGAAAATATAGTGCGGGCATCTTGCCCGCTAGTTTAACCCTCCAGAAAATATAGTGCGGGCATCTTGCCCGCTAGTTTAACCCTCCAGAAAATGTAGTGCGGGCATCTTGCCCGCTAGTTTAACCCTCCAGAAAATGTAGTGCGGGCATCTTGCCCGCTAGTTTAACCCTCCAGTAATATAGCCAGCAGTCATCTGGAATTGCTCAAGTCTTTTCCGCCTAAAGCAAGATCGGCTAAACCCAGATACTTGATGCCTTGTGGAGTGACCGAAAAGCGACAGGGGAGAATCTCTACCCCTTTGGCGATCGCCTGACGTAACAAGTCCCCATAGACGCGATCGGCACTATCTCCAGGGGAAAACTGCTCACAATCAGCGCGATTAATGAAATAAAGCATCACTGCTCTGGCTTTTGGGGGTAGCTCCATCAGTTCCCGTAAATGTTTTTGGCCGCGATCGGTGACGGTATCGGGAAATAAAGCCAGCCCATTTTTCGCCCAAGTGGTATTTTTCACCTCTACATAAATGGGCAGCTCTCCAGTTAAGACAAAATCCACTCGACTGCGCCGATCTTGACCATAAACGACCTCAGTTTTCAGGGTTTCATAGTCTTGTAATTCGGGAAAAATGCGCTGCTCTAGAGCTAATTTAATCACCCGATTCGGTAAGCTCGTATTCACCCCCACCCAAACCGGTTCCGGGGTTGGCAACTGAATCATTTCCCAAGTATAAGCCAACTTACGCTTAGGATTGTCATGATAGGACACCTGTACCGGAGCGCCAATTTCACAAACATCGGTCATCGGCCCCGTGTTGGGACAATGGGCCGTAATTAACTCCCCCGTTTCCAACTCAATATCCGCTAAAAACCGTTTATAGCGGCGCTTGAGAATACCCGAAAAGAGGGGAGGATAGGTATATAAAAAAGGAGACATTTCTAGACTTAACTGCACTTGTCTAAGGCGGAGATCGTCAAATCAATATAAGGAGAAGTTACGCCAACCAAATCTGTCAATAGATCGGTGATAATATTCATAGAATCTCCTTTGATAATAAACTGATTTACCCTTTGTCTCCATTGCTCATCATAGGAGGGCAAAATCATACCATAGCCAATACAGGTTAAGGGCTGATTGGGTAACAGGCTATATTCTCTATCAGATAATCCTTGTCTTTGAGCTTCTCCGACTAAGAGAACCCCATCACTGGCAAAAGCATCAATGGTTCCGGATATGGCATCTCGAACCGCTTGTTGTCGCCCCTGATTTCCAGTATAGGGAATAGAGTCAGCCAATTGATACCGACTTTCGATAAATTGGCGGGTTAGAGTATTATCTAAAACCCCAATATCTAAACCTTCAAGAAATCCCGAAGGTTTGAATAAAATGCGAGTTTGAGGACGCATCAAGAAATAAGTACCAGTGACGAAAAATTTCGCTGAAAATTGAGTTCCTTGGGGTGAATTGGTGCTAATTGTATTGGGGCCACATTCTAGGTGAACTTGTCCATCTCTGACGCTCCGATATCGACCATTGGGGGAAGATTCATCTAGAGTTGATTCAATAGTTTGTAATTGAATGGGGCGGTTTAAGTCTTGTTCTAAATCTTCTTTGAATGCCTCCATGAGCTTTAAGCAAAGCCCTTGCCATTCTCCCGATTCCATGTAGCCAAAAGGGGCTGCATCTTTACGAATACCCACTTTTAAGGTTCCGGTGTTTTGAATTTCTTCCAGAACTTCTTGCGCTGGACTGGCTCCAGCCGTTGCAAAAAAAATACCCAAGCTGGCGGCGATCGCTGCTATTTTTTTGAACATTACCGTTGTTGATTTTCCCAATAACCTGACGAGTTAGATTATCCCCAAATCTTCTTTTTGTCAATTACCCTGATGATAGCCCTACGATCTCAAGGCTTCAACAACTTGACAGCCGGTTGATCGCCTCTCATTACCAGCGCCCAGGGCTATAAAAGGCGAGTCAACCGTACCCAGGATGGAGAGTTTACCGACTTAGCCGATCGCCGATCGCCCGTTAGAATAAATTCGTATTTTCCATAATTCCTGCAAAAGACTCACAACTCCATTACAATTGGAGTGAATCTAGTTGCCTATTCCCTATTCCCTAGTGCGTAGCACTATCGTCAATATGAGGTTATCCCATCATGAGCGAAACTGATACACCTAAAGAATCTAGCATAGTAGAAGTTAGCCCCGAAACCAAAGCCATGGTTGAACAAGATGAGGGGCTAAAAGATGCTACAGAACAAGTTAAAAATGAAACCATGGCACTGATTGAAGCCATGAAAACTCGGGCCCAGTCAGAAATTCATAAAGCTGGAAACTATACCCTGGAAACTTATCTCAGTTCCGTCAAGAAAGCTAAAACCAGCTTAGAAGAAGAAAACCTATTCGATCCCGATCGCATCGAGAATTCCCTCAAAATCCTGCAAAAAGATGCGGAAAAAAACTGGGAAAACATCGTTAAGCAAGCTCAAGAATTGGGCGATCGCCTCTCGGAAGCGGCTAAGGCAGCTTGGGACATTCTAACCACTCCCCGCACCGAAAGCGATTCCCAATCCAAAGATCCCGACTAAAACTGGCTAACTTAGAGCATCTGAGAGATACCCCGCCGTGGCTTCCACCACGGCGATCGCATTTTCATACATCATCCGCGTCGGCCCCAAAACCCCCACACTGCCCACGGGAACCGAACCGCGAAAATAGGAAGAAGTCACCAGAGCGCAACTTTGCATCGGTTCTAAGGGATTTTCTGAGCCGATCCAAACCTGTACCTGACTGCCCTGTTGTTCCTGCTCTGGAACCTTAAAAATCAGGGGCAATAACTGAGTCGGTTCTTCTTCGAGTAAATGAATTAAGGTTTGCACCTGTTGCAGTTGGGAAAATTCTGGTTGTCGCAATAATTCCGCGACCCCACTAATCCAAATATCAGTATAAATCGAGGCAGAATGGCGCTGCTTAAACTGTTTTAAAACCTGGGTCAGTTGCTCTCCATAGCATTCAAACTTACTATCTAATTCAGTCCAATCTAAATGCTCCAATTCAGTCAGTAACCGTCCCTTCAAATTATGGTTGAGAAAATTGGAGAGAACTTGTAATTCCCGCGATACTTGTTCTATGGTTTCGCTTCCCTCTTCGCCCGTGTTGGGTAAATCCATCAAGATAGAATGGGTTTGGTAAGTATCCGTCACCAAAATCAACATGGCGCGACCGCTATCTACCGCCACCAATTGCAGATGATGCAAGCGAGAATTCTGGGCTTGGGGCATGGTAATCAGGGTAATATAGCCGCTTAAACTCGATAAAATTTGGGCGGCTGACTTAAAGAGCGATTCTAAACTCCATTGCCAATTGAGCTTTTCTTGTAGCAGGTTTTCCACCTGTTTCCCGGTTTTGATATTCGGGGTCATTAAATGGTCTACATACCAACGATATCCCGAATCCGAAGGCACGCGACCGGCTGAAGTATGGGGTTGATACAAGAGTCCCGATTTATCTAAATGACTTAAACAAGAACGAATGGTAGCCGTGCTTACAGAAAAATTATATTCTTCTACCAAAACTTTTGAACCCACCGGTTCTGCGGTGGCAACATAATGGTTAACCGTTGCTTGTAAGACGCGCTTATGGCGATCGTTGAGTTTAAATTCTAAATGCATTTGAGTTTATATCAGAAATATTATGGAATCGATAACCGATGGGTATCTGGGAAAACCAAAACTCTCATCGGTGGGAATTTTGCTCTATAAATCTAAAGATAGCAATAATTCGTTCAATCGGAGCGAGTCTTTCAGTCTGAATAGACTGTTACCCCTGTCTGACCCTATGAAAGATTCCCTCTTTAGCCAGACTTGATACGATCCTTGACGAAAAATCTCCCCCCAGACATGAACCGGGGAGAGATTAGCGAGAAAATCAAGGATGAGAAAACTTTATTGAATTTATTTAAATCAGGGGTTGATTATTCACCCGCCGTATCGCCACCACAGCAGGTTTCGGTGGGTCATTGGGGCCTTTACCCGGCCAGTTAGAACCCAGAGGCACTGTGCGTTTTTGCATAAACTCTTGGCCATCGGTGGTCATCATGGAAAATTCACGGGTTTCGGATGCCATATTTTTCCGCATTCCATAGAGTTCTCCAGGGTGTTGAATCGCTAAAAATAGGGTTTTGCGATCTTCTGTGAAGAAGGGGCCACAGGATTCGGTTTCCATGGGAGACAGGGCAAAGGGATAGGCTTGGCCGGCATGTTCGCCAGAGAGGGGAATGTACCACATGGAGTTATTCCCGAAAATACCCCGTAAATTGGATTGACTAATAAAGTTGCGTTGTTCATCAACCCGTCCAGGGGGCACGGCTTTATTGTGCCTGGAGGTAGACATATCGGTAACCATCCAGAGGTTGCCTTGGGAATCAAAGTCCAGGTTATCGGGGTTCGAGAAGCCCATTCCTCCCTCGGTTGCTTCTCCACCCATGGCGAAATTGTGCCAACGGAAGGTCATGGCAGCCGGATCGTTGCCTGTTTCCTCTAGACGCATGATCCAACCATGTTCGTGGCTTTCCCCTTTAGCGTTGGAGAAGACGGCTTTATGAGCGCCCCCATCTCCACCAGGACTGCCGGAGGTGAAGGCAATAAAGAGGGCCCCATCTCCGGGACGGATCATGGTATCTTCGGGGCGAGCGGTACAGGTGGCTCCGGCAGCGTTGGCGGCAAAGTGAGCATCAATAAGGATGGCTCCTTGGACTTCTTCTGGGGTGTTGCCGTGGTAGAGATCGCCGAGGGTGGGGAATTTTTGCTTGAAAACGGCGATCGCCCCATCCTGTTCGATTTTTTCAAATCCTCCTTGGGTGCGATCGCGCTTCGGTAGGGGAATCATCCCCCCATGATACTCGCTCGGTAAGTCAGGATTGACCGGAGTATCAGCTTTTAGGGCGATCCAAGACCCAGTACCATCAGGATTAAATTTAGCTGCATAGAGCATTCCGTCATTGAGCAGGCGCGAGTTAGCTTTATCTTGGGGATTACGCACTACACCTTTGCTGACAAACTTGTAGACATGCCCCCCCCGGCGATCGCATCCGGAATAAACCACCAACGGTTTACCCGCCTCAGCCCGAATGCCTACAGCCTCATGGCGGAAGCGTCCTAACCAAGTATGCTTAGTGCCATAATCATTACCATTAGCCGGATCGACTTCCACCATCCAACCATACTTATTCCCCGCCAACCCAAACGGATTTCCTTGACCCTCAAACTCATCTCGTTTAACCGGTTTTTCCTGGGGATGCAAAGATGTACCATCAGCGTAAACCCCTTCCGGGACAAAATTCTGGAAATTCTCTTCTGCACTAAAGACCGTACCCCAAGGACTGGTTCCCCCAGCACAATTATTAAACGTACCAATAATTTTATCGCTCAGGGTATCAATATAACCCATGCCCTGAGTCTTGCGGAAAATGGCCACAGCCGGGCCCGTTGCTCGCAGATAGTTGCCATCCTCTAAGCCAGAGATGCCGGTAATCCGACGGTCTTGGGGGGAATTCGTCCGCACCCATTGGCCATTCGGCTGCCGACGCAGAGAAATCACGCCAATGCCTTGATCGATCAAGGTTTCCTTAAAGAACTCATAGAATTCGGCTTTCAAAGACGAATCGTTTAACTCAAAGGCATTAATCCCTTCACTTCCGGCTTTTTCCAGTGCAGGTAACACTTTTGAAGGCAGAGCTTTACCCATCACCATGGGATAGGTTTGCTCCCAAGTAGGAACACTGACATATTCAAAGTTAATCGTTAAAAATCCTGTATCCGGCCCCGTGGGGATAAAGGACAGGTAATCATTGTTATATCCGAAGCGAGAATTCCCTAGTTTGTCTCCCCAAGCCCCAATCACATCATAGGTGTATCCTTCGGGCAGCACCACATCATCAACCACTTCATAGGTGCTGTAGCCAGATTTTTGTTGATTGACGTTTAGGCCTTGATAGGGAAGGGGACAAGGGTAGTTTACGGGCTGAAACTTTAAGCCTAGGGCTTTGGTGGAGGAGGCTGCTTTAGCCGAAGTCCCCGTTACCGAAGCCGATCCCCCCTGTTGTCCGAGGGAACCACAGGCCACTGTTGTAGCCGTTGCCCCCAGAAATAATAAGAATTGTCTGCGTTGGAGTGTCATCGTTAACCAGTCAAGTTGAGCGATCGGTGTTTTCCACTCTGACTGTATCGATGTTCAATTAAGTTTTGATTATGGACAGTTCAATGTAGTCCTCAGTGATTGTTAATCTTTGATTAAAAACTAATGATTTTTGCAGAGCGGCCTGTATCCCCAAAAGAAGAGCGATCGCAATTTATAACCAAAAGCTTTTCCTGCGAACATGAATAGCTTTTACCGCTATGAAATGCGATCGCCCCTCAAGAGCTGAGATCTAGCTTATGTTTCCACCAAAACCGGTAACTCCGGCTCCTGCTTCGAGCGTTTCAGCAGCGAAGTTTCACTGGGTATCCTCAGTTTAGAAGCTAACTTGAGAGACTCTAGCAGTTTAATAAATCTATAGGTGGGATCGGGCAGATAAACCACCTGATTCTCCCGCAGCATAATTCCATGGCGACTCGACGAGGGAAAGGCATGATGGAGATTATGCCACCCTTCTCCTAACGTCAGAAACGCCACCCAAGGATTATGGCGGCTAAAATCATCGGTTTCAAAGTATTCAGAACCGGTAATGTGGCAGAAAGAATTTACCGTTTGTACCCCATGGAACAATAGGGTGGTACTCAGGAAAAATGCGCCCAAATATTCCAGACCTCCCATGAAATAAGATAGGACTCCGAGGGCAACCACAGGCAGAAAATGCAGGCGATCGAGTATCCTTAAAGGGAGATTATTTTCCACATCACTCGGTAGTTTAGCGGGAAAGAAACTTTTCGAGAGTAACCACCCCCCTTGAGACCAATAAAATCCGCGAATTCCCTGATAGGGTTCTACTGGAGAATGGGGATCGAGGTCGCGATCGGCATATTGATGATGGCAAAGATGGTGAGCTTTCCACCAGCTTGGGCCCATTTGTCCGGCTGATGCCCCCACAATACATCCTAGCCAGAGAATAAAATCATTGGCTTGATAGCTTTTGTGGGTGAGCAGTCGATGATAAATGGCAGTGGTGGCCAGCATTCGGATCAAATATAAAAAAATAATCCAGGCGATCGCACCCCAAGATAAGCCAGTGAGTAAAACCATAAACGATCCAATATGACTGACGATAATCAATATTGGCCCGATCGCATAAGAAACCTTCGTAAGTAGGGAGTAATTCGGCATTGTATTGTTGTAGTATCCTCTGTGTAACTCCTGACCCAACCTCACGATATCACACCCATCCTCCCCACCCTTTAAAGGAATGATTTTAAGGTTTGACTGAGGAGGACTAGAGGAAACGGAGACACGGCGACACGGAGATGGGGCGAGAAGCTTCTCCGTGTTCCCCAATGCCCACGGTCTTATCAGTCAACAGGATATAACAGTATTAGAGGCACAGTATTAGAGGCCATCTCTGAGACTCGAACTAGGGATATATCACTTTCCTCTTAACCCATTACCAGCGCGAAGCGCTATGAATCATGTCTAAATCGTTTTCTAAAACCTTCATCTACCTGAGCTGCTCTACTGTCCTTGTAACTGGGGCGCTCTCTTTTCTCCAAGCATCTGTAGCCCAACTGCCCACAGAGCCTAATTTTGAACCTCCCCCTGGCGCAGGGAGACCCAGCGAAACCATCGGGGGAGGGAGTCGCCTTTTAGAAGAAGTGATAGAAATTGACTTTGAACCCCCTCCGGGACAAGGGGCCCCCCGTGAAACTCTAGGGGGAGCTAGTCGAGGCCCCAAGTGTTTGCCCCATGAAAGTCCGGTGAGTGTATTAGTGCCCAAAACGGTTCAAGGCGTGAAGTATGGCTTAACGGTCGATCCTTCTCCTGACTTTTTTGTTTATATCCCCGAAACTGTGGCTACTCAAATCGAATTTATTGTCACAGATAATCAACCTTATCCCAATGGACAAATTATTGATGAGCGATTGATTGATATTCCCCAAAAGCCGGGAATTTTAAGAGTGTCTTTGGACGGCACTTTAGAAAATAACCAGTATTATGAATGGGCCGTTTACTTAAAATGCCCCCAAGTGACACCCGGTAGCGAACCCTCATTTACTTTCCCTTCTTCCGGGTGGATAAAAAAAATTCCTGCGGATGAAACGATCCAGCAAAAAGTAGATACTTCTTCGGTTTTAGAGGCGATCGTGACCTATGCTAATGAAGGGATTTGGTTTGATACTTTAAGTATTTTGTACGAAGAATTACAACAACACCCCAACAATAAAAAATTAAAACAAACTTGGCAACGGTTTTTACAGAAGGAGATACCAGACATTGACCCTGTGATGTTAGAAACTTCTATTGTTGATTGTTGCCAATCGTAGCCCTCTTTTATCTTGCTTTCCATGTGGAAAATTCTGAAACAAAATCTGGAAGAATGGCGGGGGGTTCTTCTGATTTCTCCGAACATAGCATTGGCGGTGATTGTCTTGCGAATGATGGGAGGATTGCAACTGTTAGAATGGGTCGCCCTAGATCATTATTTTCGCTGGCGACCCCTTGAACCGGTAGATGAAAGAATTGTCATTGTAGGGATTACAGAATCGGATATTCAGCAAATCCAAAAATGGCCCCTTTCAGATCGAGTTTTGACCCAATTAATCCAAAAAATTAATGCCCAAAATCCGAGGGTGATTGGTTTGGATATTTATCGAGATTTGCCGGTGGAGCCAGGATATCAGGAATTTGTGGAGTTAGCGAGAAATACGCCTAACTTAATTGGGATCGCTAAAGTGGAGGGCGATCGCCTGGGAGAATCCGTGGCCGCTTCACCGGTTTTAGCCCAACTCAATCAAATTTCGGCAGCAGATTTGATTCTGGATGGGGATGGGAAAATTCGACGCATGTTATTGTCCGTGCGGGATAGTCAAGGGAAAACGTTTTATGGGTTGGGGACAAGGTTGGCTTTAGATTATCTGCAACAAGAGGGCATTACATTAGAGGTACTCGATCCCTCCAGGGGTAAGGTGGCTTTGGGGAAAGCGGTTTTTATGCCTCTGCAAAAACATGATGGCGGTTATGTGAATGCCGATACGGGCGGCTATCAGATGATGTTAAATTTTCGCAGTCGGTTTTGTGCCGGTTCTGAAGATCCTTGTGAGTTATTTCAAACGGTAACCCTCAGTGATGTGTTGAACGATCGCCTCCCCCCCGATCTGATGCGCGATCGCATTGTTCTCATCGGTGGACAAGCGGCCAGTCTCAATGACCGCTTTATTACTCCTTTTGGCTATAGTTTGCACAAGGGAGGTATTCGTTCAGGGGTTGAACTCCATGCGGATCTGGCCAGTCATCTCATTAGCGCGGCCCTAGATGACCGTTCCCAAATCCAGTTTTGGTCAGAGGTTGAAGAAGGTCTTTGGATCGGATTTTGGTCAACTTGGGGAGCGATCTTAGGCTGGATTTTCTTGCGTATCCGTTGGAAAATGATCGGTGTCTGTTTCTGTGGAGTGAGCATCATCTTCATCACCTATGGCGCGTTTTTGTTGGGGTGGTGGATACCGGTGGTTCCTCCCCTGGTGGGTCTGTTTGGGGCCGCTATTTCAATTACGGCCTATATCGGCTTTTTGGAGCGTACCAACCGGAAAACGATTATGCAGTTGTTTGAACGCCATGTGACTCCCAAAATTGCCCAAGCGGTTTGGAGAGACCGACATCAACTGCTTGCAGAAGGGAAACTCACCGGCCGCAAACTGACGGCTACGGTTTTATTTACTGACATCCAAGGGTTTACCACTATTAGCGAAAGTATCGACCCGGAAACTCTGATGGTTTGGTTAAATCAGTATATGAATGCCATGGTGAATATTGTTTTAAGCCATGATGGGGTGGTGGATAAGTTTATTGGGGATGCGGTGATGGCGGTTTTTGGGGTTCCTATTCCCAGCACGACGACTGAGGCGATCGCCCAAGATGCCCAATTCGCGGTACAGTGTGCGGTAGAAATGGGGAGAAAATTGCGATCGCTTAATCGCGCTTGGAAAGCTTCCGGACTGCCGACTGTAGCCATGCGCGTCGGTATTGCCACCGGGGAAGTGGTTGCGGGTTCCCTGGGTTCCGACCAACGGATGAACTATACCACCATCGGCGATAGCGTCAATGTGGCGGCCCGTTTGGAAAGTTATGATAAATCCTTAGATGGCGGTTTATGCCGCATTCTGATTAGTGAAGAAACCTATGAAAAAATCAAGGGGAAATTCCCGACCCAGGCGATCGGATCGGTCTCCCTCAAAGGTCGCACCGCACCGGTTAAAATTTATCAGGTAATGGGTAATGGGTAATGGGTAATGGGTAATGGGTAATCGTGACAAGTTAAAGTGATATCCAATCCGAATAATCAGTTACAATATTACCCATAAATTGTACACCGTAATTTTGATCGTTTATTATGCGTTTATTATCTAGAAAATCCTTCCTTCGACTGCGATCGGGGAATATTTTATTTGTACTGTCAATTTCCCTTCTCGCTTTCTTTCTCAACTTCGTCGCACCTTCTGCGCTGGCCCTGAAAGTACCTCAACCGGGAGCGAACAACTTCGTCACCAGTGCCGTTAATCAAGTCGGGCCAGCAGTCGTGCGCCTTGATACCGAGCGTACCATCGTCCGCAATGTAGATCCGTTTATGACTGACCCCTTCTTTCAACGGTTTTTTGGTCAAGAGTTTTTTGATACCATGCCTCGCGAAGAACGGCAACGGGGGCAAGGCTCAGGATTTATTATCGACTCCAATGGGATTGTTCTCACCAACGCCCATGTAGTCAGTGGTGCAGACCGGGTACAAGTGACGCTCAAAGATGGCCGCTCTTTTGATGGCAAGGTTTTAGGTACGGATCGGATTACGGACTTAGCAGTAGTGGAAATAGACGATCCCGAACAACAGTTACCCGTGGCTCCCTTGGGCGATTCCGATCGCGTACAAGTAGGAGATTGGGCGATCGCCGTCGGCAACCCCCTGGGCTTAGATAACACCGTCACCCTCGGTATTATCAGCACCCTTAATCGCCCCTCCTCAGAAGTCGGAATTCCCGACAAACGGGTAGACTTTATCCAAACCGATGCCGCCATTAACCCCGGAAATTCCGGCGGCCCCCTGCTCAACGACCAAGGGGAAGTGATTGGTATTAACACCGCCATTCGCGCTAACGCTATGGGCATTGGATTTGCCATTCCTATTAATAAAGCCAAAGCCATTCAAGGACAACTCGCCAAAGGGGAAAAAGTCGCCCATCCTTACATTGGCGTGCAAATTGTCAACCTCACCCCAGAATTAGCCCAGGAGAATAATCGCGACCCCAACGCCCCGTTATTCTTGCCAGAAATTGAAGGAGCTTTAGTTATGAAAGTGATTCCCAATACTCCTGCGGCTGAAGCCGGTTTACGCCGGGGCGATGTGATTATTGCCATTGACAACCAACCGCTTAAAACGGCTGATGAATTGCAGCATATTGTCGATCGCAGTGGTTTAGACACATCTTTATCGATTCAGGTTAGACGAGGCAATCAAACCCGACAGTTTCGGGTAAAAACTGCCCAGTTAGAAGAAGTTATGGAGCATTAATTATCCCCTCTCCCCATTCCCCTATGAACCTGTGGGTAAGGTAATTGTAATCCGGGTTTCCTCGTCCGGGATGCTGGTAATGGTTAAGCTACCTTGGTGAATTTCGGCCATCCGTTTGGCGATCGCCAAACCCAAACCTGAACCCTGTTGTTCGTGAAGCTTACGATTAAATTGCATATAGGCTCCCACTTGCTCGATTTCCTCTGGAGTCATCCCCCGTCCTGAATTAATCACGGTTAACAGTACGGTGTTTTCTTTCACTTTCGTCATCACCCGAACTGGGGTTCCAGTTGGGGAAAATTTGAAGGCATTATCGATCGCTTCTTGTACCAGTTTCTGTAATCGAGACGTTTCTATCTGCACGGGACTCTCTTCTAAATCATATTTGAGATCCCCCATACGCCCGAATCGATCGGCTTTTAAGCTAATCATTTCTTCCACCGTAGCTCGAATAGAGGCTGTAGATTGGGAGCGCCATTGCTGAAGGCGATCGCTATTTTTGCTTACCAATTCCAAATCAGCATACAGGAGGAAATTCTGAATTAGGCGGTATAGTCGATTGCTCGATTCCAGGATTTGATCGGCCATTTCCCGGATCTCTTCCGGTTTTAAATCTTCCGCTTCATAACTCATTAGTTCCGCAAACCCCATAATCCCATTCAGGGGAGTGCGTAATTCATGGGGAAGCGATCGCGTAATACTCTCGCGCAACTCATCCAATTGTCCCTGAGACGCTTCTTTAATCCGCGCCTGTTTGTCTAAACGAGTATTAATCGCTTTCAACAATTCATCCGGTAAACAGGGTTTAGTTAAATAATCATCCGCCCCTAACTCCATACCGGAGCGCACATCATTTTTTTCCGCTTTCGCCGTCAAAAAAACAAACGGAATCATTGCCGTTTTTGGCTCGGAGCGCAATTCTTCTAATACCCCATATCCATCAAGTTCCGGCATCATCACATCACAGAGAATCAGATCCGGAATTTGGGCTTTAGCGATCTCGACTCCAATATAGCCATTTTCTGCCCCTAGTCCTTCAAAATCTTCAGCATCCAAGAGATCGAGAATATTTTCTCGAATCAGTTCATCATCTTCAACTACTAATATTTTTATCGAATTCATCATTGGGATCTGCCTTTTTTTGATTAACCCACGGAAAATTTATCGCGATCTGAGTCCCTTCGTTACTGATTAGGGTTAAATCCCCTTCTAGTTGCTCAACTAAATTTTGAACCAATTGTAATCCTAAAGAATCAATTTCGTCTAGATTAAAACCTTCGGGTAATCCCCGGCCATTGTCTGCGACTGCCAGATTAATTCTATGATTTTCTTGACCGATAAACTCTATCTTTATTCTCCCTAAAGAATGTTCTAAAAAAGCATACTTAAAGCAGTTAGAAACTAACTCATTGACAATTAAGCCACAGGGAATTGCTGTATCCACATCTAAAGCAATGGGTTCGAGATTAAAATCGATCTCGATCTGTTGAGATGATATGCCATAGGAGCTGATTAAATTATTGACTACCGTATAAAGGTAATCTTGGGCATTTATTTCTCCCATTTCTTGGGAACGGTAGAGTTTTTCATGGATTAAACTCATGGATCGGACGCGATTTTCACTGTCTTTGAACAGTTCTCGATCTTGGGGATTTTGGACATAGCTCGATTGCAGTCTTAAGAGGCTGGCAATGACTTGTAAGTTATTTTTGACCCGGTGGTGCAGTTCTTTGAGTAAGATATCTTTTTCTTGCACCGATAACTGAAGTTGTTCATTAAGATGCCTCAATTGTGCGGTTCTTTTGTTGACTCTCGATTCTAGCTCTTCATTCAAGGATTCTAAGGATTCAGCCGCTTTTCGTTGGGTGGTTACATCACTAAAACAATGGACTCGACCCCTAATTTTACCCCCAATTTCATAGGGTCTAGAAACCAGTTCGATAATGCGATCGTCAATGAGTTCGATTAAATTTTGGTGAATTCCTGTGGGGTCTTGGTAATCTTGATTGATGAAACTGATAAAGTCTTCTGGATAGCGAATTTTATCGAGCAAGAAGGCATTGACTAGCTGGGAATCTCTAGAGGATAAGATCTTTGAAGGAATGCGCCACATTTGCACATATTGTTGATTAAAGTTGAGGATATTGCCTTCTCGATTTAAGACTAAAATTCCGTCAGCAGTTGAGTCTAAAGTGGCTTGGAGCAGAGAAATCGATCGCTCTAAGGCCACTTGGGTTTGTTTGCGTTCGGTGATGTCTTCGGAAATGGAGGCTAAACGATACACGCGATCGCCGGCCGGATGACGCACGGGGAAGCATCGGGTGCGAACCCAACGAGTTATGCCACTGGGGTGTAAGATGCGGTATTCTTGTTCCCAAGGGCCATGATGTTGAGCGGGTAAGATGGCTTGAATGCGATCGCTCTCTTGGGGATGAATGACCTTTAACCAGGATTGGGGATTTTCGTATAAACTCTCGCAGGATTGACCCCACACTTTTTCATAGGATGGACTGACATAAATAACGGCTTGGTTATCGATGTCCATGAGCCAAAATACTTCATTGAGGTTTTCCACCAGATGGCGAAATCGTTCTTCTGAATCTCGCAGGGCTTCAATATTGAGGGTTTTTTCGGTTAAACTATTGCCCAGACACACTTGACCGACCACTTCCCCATCTTCATTTTTCATCACCATCCCTTTGAGGCGATAGGGAATGGGGCCTGCACGGGTGAGCAATAGGGTATCAATTTCATGCTGTCCGTCCCGAAAAGCGGTTTGAATATGGCCGGTAATGAGGGGTTGTTCTTCCGGAGGAAAGAGACTTAACACCGATTCATTCATTAAGCGAGTTTGGCTTAAACCCGTGACTTTTTCCAGAGCCGGGTTCCACCGTTGCAGATAATATTCTGTATTGATAGAATATAAAATATCGGGTAAGCGATTAAATTGCCCTTGACGATTTAAGCGTTGCGATCGCTCATAGGCCGATAAAACGAGTCGTAAAAATTCTTCTTGTTTCTCCCGATTTTCTTCCCCTAACTCCCCACAAGCGATCTGATGGATATGGACGACATCGACGACGCTGATACCAGAGGCTAATGCCAATTGCCCTAAAAAGATATTGGCAGATATGGGAAGGGTAGGCGCGAGTAAACCCTCTTTCTGACCTGTTGCCAAGGTTGCGCCAGACTCCTTATCCTCTTGATGAGTGGCGTTTCCTTGAAGATAGGTTTGCAGTTCTATGGCATAACGCTGATGAAACTCAGCTAATGTCTCATCTTTTGAGAGCATTATCTCTCCCTATACGCAACCACTGTTATCTTATCCTACCGCAGTGGGGGAGTGGGATGGGGTGATGGGGAGATGGGGAGATGGGGGGATGGGGGGAGGGGGAGATGGGGGGATGGGGGGATGGGGAGACGCGGAGACACGGAGACACGGAGACGCGGAGACGCGGAGATGGGGAGATGGGGAGATGGGGAGATGGGGAGACACGGAGATGGGGAGATGGGGAGACACGGAGATGGGGAGATGGGGAGACACGGAGATGGGGAGATGGGGAGACGCGGAGACACGGAGACGCGGAGACGCGGAGAAATTGCCTATTGCCTATTGCCTATTGCCTTTTGCCTTTTCCCTATTCCCCATTCCTTATTACCTATTACCCAAATAGACTCAGTTGTTGATAGCGATAAAACTCCGTTTCGCTTACGCGATCGCCGTCCGACTCCTGTATCTTAGTTATATTAGGCAGCGTCAACGGGATGCGCGGATAGGTTTTCTCGTCTGTTCGATCACGCTGTAACCATTGCTGGAACACCTGTTCTCTAGGATCGTCGGGACAGACTAAGCCATAGATGCGTAGGCGTTTCCCGGAACCCTTGAGACTGGTGGTGCGTTGATGCTCTAAACTATAGCCCAAGAGGTTAATAAACCGGCGCAGGATCATAATTCCAGAGGCATTTTTAGCCAGTCCAATACCGAAGAGCGATCGCACTTCCTCCCGGTTAGAAAGGGAGATTTTCTTTAACTGCTCCAAGTCTACGTCGGTATTCATAAATACTCGCTCTGGATCGGCAATTAAACCCGGAATGCCCAAAAGCTCCATTGCACCAATCTTTGACCCCAATTGAGTTCCGTTAAAGTCGGGTAAAAAGAGACCCCCGGATCTCCGTGAGAGTAATTCTCGTGCCATAGCGGTGTCGCGATCGGCTAAATAGGGACGACCGACGGTGAGAAAATAATGATACTGTAATTGCTCGTACCAGCCGCGATCGTCTAAACTCACTACCTCCGGAGTAACCGGAATGCCATACTTTTGCCAGAGTTCCTGATGGCGAGATCTGCGTCGTTGATCCGGAGTTTGGCTACACCGATGATACGGCTCTTGCGGGTAAATTACGGCAGTTGGCTGGATAGCAGAATGGGCGATCGCCTCACATTCAGCCTGATAGTTTTGCTCTAAAACGCGATCGATCGTAGTTTTCAAGCTCGGTTCGCTCTCCTCTTCTACCGCTTGCGTCTGCTCCACTGCACTCTGACAAACATGACCTTCCGCCATGAGTCCGGCGATCGCCGCTTCCCGATACCGCACCATCCCCCCATTAAACCGTACCGCCAACTTGGCCCAAGTCATCAGGGATTCGGCTTGAAATCCCAGATCCAACCCGTCCAACTGGGTAAAATCCGATTGTTGCAATAGACGAATATTCACCTGGGTTAACCGATGTTCGCAACTGAGCAAACTGGCTAGAGAGGTGGAACCATTCCCCACCCGGTTAAAGCCATAGGGAGCCACCCAGACATAGCGAGGCACACTTTCCCGCAGTCGCGAGAGAGCTTGGCGTACCGAGTTTTCCCCTTGAATGCCTTGGGCGATCGCCCAAACCGAGGTAAAATGACCCATGAGATCGATACTCACCCCCGTTTCAATCGCGGGAGAAGCCAACACCCCATCATACTGACTCAAAAGGCGATCGAAATTCTTGCCCATACATTCATAAGCTGGATGAGTCGGATCGGACAGAGTTTCCGAATCGATCCGCAAAAACCGCCGCTCTGGAAAACGCTGCTGTAAATAGCTCTCTAGGGTAATCGTTCCCCACTTACTCCCCCGTTTCTGAGCCGACAAACAGACCATCGGCCGGCCCCCAGCCGCGATATGATCGGCTAAATCTTGCACCAGCCGCTCAGGGGTTTTATCCTCATAACTATACACCCGCCAAGCCTCTTCCTGGCTCGGTTTCCAAGTATTCTCCACCACCGCCACCTCCGGGTCAATTCCAGATAGGGCAATCAAATAATCTAGGGCAATATCGCTTAAATCTGCATCCGCAATCCAAACTTGACCGCTACCCCCTAAAACATTTTGAATTAAGGTTTTCAAGGTGTTAAGAATAGCCACCCGATGACGGCGACAGGTACTGGAGTTTAAACCATGCCACAGGACTTGCTCAACTTCATCAATCACCACCAGGGCATTTTGCCAGTCTTGGGGGTTCAACTGAGCGCGGGAGTTGGGATGCAAAGAGTCAATGCACAGCACCACCCCCGGTTCTGGGGAGGCTTCATCGGTAAGCGCTGGCAGTCCGAACCGAGCAGCTAATGATTTGACCAGTTGCACCCGATGACTGATGACGAGGACGGGTTGTCCGGTGCGTTTGGCTTGTTTAACAATGGTTTCGAGCAGTTGGGTTTTTCCAGTTCCTTTGGCCGATTTGATCGCTACCAGTTGGGCGGTTTCCGGTAGATCGAGGGTTGCCGGAAAGTAGCGCTCATGGAGGGTGAGGGTGCGGGGATGAGTGAGCTGTTGGGTGATGGTGGCTTTCCAGCGCTCAAAAGGGATGGCTTGGTTGTAAGCTTGATGAAAGCTGGCTGCACCTTGGCTGGCGATCAGGTCGTCTACGCCTTTTCCCCATTCCGGGTTCCAGGTGACAATGTTGACTTGACATCCGGCTTGTTGCAGCAGGTAACCCATGCGGCGAATGGCGCTTTGCATAGAGCGAAGGGTTTGGGGTTTGCTGTCTTGGTCGAAGACGATAGTGATGGGGCGGTTAGGGGCGATGAAAGGTTGCAGTTCGGGGATTAGATGGGGGTGGCCGATGCGCCGACCTTGGTCATTTTTGGGGATGCGATAGCCGCTATGGATGCCGGGAAGGGCGATCGCCCCATAGCCTGCGGTGAGCAGAGCGCCTGCTTTTTTGGCTCCTTCAGTAATGCACAGGGGAACGCTGGGGTTATCTTTTACCCATTGCCAAAAACCAAGATCCGAGTGTTCCGGTTGGATCTGTTCGGGAGTTAGGGGTACGTTTCCCCGGTTGGCGATCGTTTGCCAGATGGACTGGGTAACCCGTAGAGCAAAGAGTCGGGTGGGGGTTTTGGGAGGATGTTCGTATTTGATCGGTTTGCCGTCTGCATATCTGGGTTGGCTCGGTTTGAAGCATCCCCAGTCCTCATCTTCTCCAGTAAGGGGGTTAATGCCGGAACACCACCATCCCCCTTGCTTGAGATGCTGATAGCGTTGCATAATATTGGCTCGCAGGCGGCCATCTTTGCGCCGGGGCAGGTCATCAGCGTAGAGCAGATAGTTGTAGGGGGTTTGGCCTTCGAGGGGAATGACGTTAAGCTGGGTAAGCTGGCGATCGACTCCACTGGCTTCCCATTCGAGTAGGTGGTTCACGGCGGTTGCGTTGGCTTGATTATAGATAGGGGTATTTATCCTAAACCACACTATCTATAGTGGTCAAGTTTGTTAATGAAGATTTATAGCTCTAGATGTGGATTGTGTTTGGCGATCGCTGTTGAGTTTTTCGAGGATAGCGCTTTTCTACTGTCATGGGAAAGAGCGATCGGGGGGATGTCTCGATCGGGCGATCGCCGCCAATGCTACACTGATGAGAATCTTAGAGAAAGAAGTCTTATGAGTATTTTGATATCTGATGAAATATTAACGTTGACTCACATGACTGAGCCAGAAATGAGGCAAGAAATAGCCGTTTTACTGTTCCAAAAACGAAAGCTCAGTCTATCTCAAGCCAGTCGTTTTGCTCAGATGAACCGGATCGCATTTCAACACCTTCTGGCGAGTCGTGAAATTCCCGTTTACGATCTAGAAGATTTTGAGAAAGACATTAGGAATTTACAGGAAATGGGTCGGCTATGATTGTTATCAGCGATACGTCACCGATTAACAATTTAGCCGCTATTGGGTATCTTCATTTGTTGCAGGAAATTTATGAGACAGTCATGATTCCAGAAGCCGTTTATCGGGAGTTAACTGACCCAGAATTTCCAGTGGCTGGTGCAACGGAAGTGCAAACATTAGATTGGATTAACACTTGCGCTTGTAGGGATTTGAGTCTCGTTGAAGCTCTCTGTAATGAACTCGATCGCGGCGAAGCAGAGGCGATCGCTTTGACATTGCAGTTTCAAGCTGATGTTCTCTTAATTGATGAGCGTCAAGGTCGTTTAGTAGCGGATAAACTCCATATCTATTATACTGGCATCTTAGGGATTTTAGTGGAAGCCAAAAAACAATCTTTGATTACAACAGTCAAGCCATTGCTGGATGATTTGATCGACAAAGCTGGATTTTGGATTGCTTCACCGTTATATAATAAAGTTCTCCAGCTTGTTGAGGAGAATGAGTGATATTAATAGTATCCCCATAATCTAATGATCGAGACTTGTAGGGGCGGGTTTCACCAATATCTAGGAAAAAAGCGATCGCTCTCCTAAACCCGCCCCCCACCAGAATACAAAGGGATATGGGGCAGGTTCACTAATTGAATGGTGGGGAGTCCTAAACCTGGGTGAACCTGCCCCTACGGTAGATATAACTCTATGCTACGGTTGTCGGATCTACAGCTACAATGCCTTCGCTAACGTATCGAGTAAAATCGGTAGTATTAAAGGTTAGAATATGGGTAATATTGTTAACTTTCATTGCAGCTACTAAACGAGCATCGTGTACTTGAACTCCAGATACAGCATAGGTTATGACAAGCCTCCGCCATTCAGAATAGATTCCAGGAATATCGCTTAGTATGGGAAAAATACTTTCAATTAATGTTAAAAGCTGATTAGCTTGTATCGCAGTTAAGCCAAATCCATTTTTGTTAGCAGGTCTTGTGGCAACATTCCAAAATTCGATACAGTTTTGGGGCGTTACTTGCAGATGATGTCCGTTCTGAATTAACGTTCTGATCGCTGTTATGGTAATTGGATGTTGCCGATCGCTCTGGCGAGTAAAACGCAGGAGTATGTTAGTATCGACAAGATAAATCACAGCTTATGGGTGTTCCTGGTAAATTCCTGCACGGCTAACAGCCTCATCTGATAGTAGAGGAACATCCGGTTTGACACAAGCGGTAAAAGTATCGGTAAGCTGTTTAAGCATCGCATCAAACTCCTCGATACTGGTCAGGGTTTGCGGCTGGTCTAAAAGGCGATCGCGCTCTTCTAGAAGTTGCAGAGCGGCTTGAACGACCTCATCCGCAGTTGAGTAGCGATCACTTTTGAGCTTTTCGAGGATAGCGCGATGGGTTTCTGGTTTTAAGACTATTGTCATGATTCTTGACTACCGACTTTGACCTCTTTTAAGGGTAGCGCTTTCCTACTGTCATGTCTGTGGCTGAAATTATGGATGATTTCCCAGAACTGACACAGGCAGATATCAGAAGCTCTGTTTAGAGTTGGCCGCCGATCGCGAACATCGTTTAGTTGCTTCGGTAAGTGCCGCTTGAAACTACGGTATAGAACACCATCAAATCGGGTTTTGTAGGGGCGGGTTTCACCAACATCTAGAAAAAAAACGATCGCTCTCCTAAACCCGCCCCCCGCCAGGGTGCAAAGGTGTATGGGGCAGGTTCACTAATCGAATGATGGGGATTGCTAAACCTGGGTGAACCTGCCCCTACGGTAGATATAAATTCATCGGTATAGAACACCATCAAATCGGGTTTTGTAGGGGCGGGTTTCACCAACATCTAGAAAAAAAACGATCGCTCTCCTAAACCCGCCCCCCGCCAGGATGCAAAGGGGGATGGGGTTTTGGGGGGATGTTCGTATATTAATAATAAATTAATTATGATGATTGATGATGTGGGTCAGGTCTTGACAAGCGCGATCGACTTCTGACCAAAATACCCAAGAGAAAATAAAGAGAACAATAATCGGAAGGGGAATAAAGAGTAGAGTTTCCAGCTCCATATCTTCCGAGAACACAGTAGCAACTAGAAACAGGAGTGAAATGCTGCACCAGGAAGATCCCCAAAAGAGCAAAAAGGAACTGACGATCGGATGTAAACTGAGGGTAATATGAACGGTAGTACCATCGGGTAAGGGTTCAAATCGACCGCGAATTTGGGGTAAAAAGGAATTGCGATAGTCAATGACTCGCCGAATGTTAAAGCCATCTGGGGAAATCGTACCGCAATAGGGAGCATGATCTGGCGATCGCCTCCATTCCCAGATTTTGGGTGCTTCAATATGAGCTTCTAGGCGATGGATAATTTCCATTACCGAGTCTGATGTTTTCAGGGTCAGGCGATGGTAAGGTAAGATTCTCATGATGGATGGGGTAATGAGCCGGTTTTAGGCGATGGTAATCAAAATAAAGAAACCGGGTTTTTGGGACTGAATCTTTGCCGATTCTATCACTGTAAAAACCTGGTTTCTAAGCCACAAACTCTATTAGAGGTACGGCTATTGTAGGGTTTGAGTCAGATGGGCAAGGCGATCGCAGCAATCAAAGCGATCTAAGTGAATTTCAATAAAGCAGAGCTTGTCTGTATGGCTCTGTGTCTCTGCCAATGCCAGCTCTAGCTCGCCCTCGGTTCTCACTTCCGTACTCCAGCTTTGACCAAAAATCTGGGGCATTAAATGATATTTCCAGGGTTGAATATCATTATAGGGGCCATCGTGGATCATGCGCTCGATGGTGTAGCCGTCATTGTTGATCAGGAAAATAATCGGGTGAATTCCATTGCGAATCAGAGTTGAAACCGCCTGACAAGTCATTTGGAAGGAGCCATCACCAATAAAGAGGACGAGGCGATTTTCTGGAGAGGCTAACCCTGCACCTAAACAAGCGGGGAGAGAATAGCCAATGGACATATAAAAGGCTTGGCCAATAAATTTGGTATTTTGATGGATGAGTAAGTCGATGCAAGCAATGATGGCATCTCCGGTTTCAGCAATGACGATATCATTTTCGCCAATAAAGGTGTTCATCCGTTGATAAAATCGGGCATTGGTGAGGGGCGCGTTTTCTGCGATTTCCCAGTTATCTTTGAGCAGACAAGAAGCGGGTTGAATGTTTAAGGTTTCTGGGGCGCGATAGGGGAGTTTTTCAATCAATCCGTCGATCAAGTCACCTAAGTGGATGGGGGAATAAAAATGATGTTTAATTTGCACTCGCGCCAGGTTGGCGTTGATTAATTTGGTGGGATCGAGTTCAGCCGTAAAGCCGCCTAAGTTGGTATCGGATAAAATTGCGCCCAAACAGAGAATACAATCGGCATTTTCGACGCGATCGCGGACTTCATCTCGGCTTAAGGCTCCTACATAGTTACCAATGAATTGGGGATGCATTTCGGAAATGGCTGATTTACCGAGCATGGTGGTGGCAACGGGATAGCCGGTTTTTTCCACGAGCCGATCGAGTTGGGATTGGATGCCATAGCGATGGAGTTCCACACCGGCTAGAATAACTGGAGAGTGGGCGTTTTCTAGCAGTTCGACGGCTTCGGCGATCGCCTCTTCTAGGGCTTCGGGCTTGCTCTGGAGTACCGACAGGGAGGGCTTTCGCAGGGGTAAGACGCAGGGATGATCGACTAAATCTGCGGGAATTTCGATGTATACAGGGCGCTTATACTGGAGGCAAGCGGCGATCGCCCGATCGATCTGAGCAATGGCATCATCGGCGGTTAACGTCACTGCGGCAACCGTGACATTTTTTAATACCGAACGTTGCAGATTATAGTCCCCAATCGTGTGATGCATCAGCAAGGAATTCTGTTCTGCTGAAGTTTTGGGCGCACCGCTAATGGCAATGACGGGCACTTGTTCCGCATAGGCTCCCGCCAGAGCATTGACTAAACTCAATCCGCCCACACCGTAAGTGACACAAAGGGCACTGACTCCATTTAACCGGGCGTAAGCATCCGCCGCATATCCGGCGTTTAATTCGTTACAAGTTCCGATCAGATCCATGGAGCTTTCCACAATATGATCCATGAATCGGAGGACATAATCTCCTGGCACGCCAAAAATATGTCGAACACCAATAGATTCAAGCTTTTTGACTAAGTATTTCCCTACACTAACGGCAGTCGATTGGACGGGATACAGTCCGGATTCTGGCATCAAACTCATCAGACTCTCCTCATCAATTGGGTGTTCTTATTGCTCTACTTGTTAGGGTAACGTAAAATTTTATGAAAATTTGTTGTCAAACATACAAAGTTATGTATATAGGCGAAGCGATCGCCCCAAACGCCATGTTGTACTATGATGAGAGCCATGGTCACGCAAGGAAGAGAGAAGTTGTTATTTACTCGGTTCAGACAATCTCAGCGTTTAGGGAAATTTTTGGCGATCGCCCTCATTTGCTGTTTCATGGCGATCGCCTGTAGTCCCCAGTCAAATACAACGCAAACTCCGACAAGGAACAATCCACGAGTAATTTTAGGAACAACGCTAAAACCCCGCACCCTCGATCCAGCCGATGCCTATGAAGTTCCTTCTCTGAATATCCTCTACAATGTGGGCGATCGCCTCTATACTTACCAGGATGGCGCATCAGACTTAACACCCCAGTTAGCTACAGAATTACCAACCATAAGCGGCGATCGGCTCACCTACACCATCCCCTTACGTCAAGGAGTCACCTTCCACGATGGCACACCCTTCAACGCCGAAGCCATGGTCTTTTCCCTGCAACGGTTTATGGAAAACCAGGGCAAACCCTCCTTTTTACTCTCCGATATCGTAGACTCCATCGAAGCCACCGGAGAATATGAACTCACCCTCAAACTCAACCAACCCTTTGCCGGTTTTACCGCTCTCCTTGGCTTTGGCGGACTCTGCCCCATTTCGCCCCAAGCCTATCAGATCGGAAGCGGACAATTTCAGCCCGATACCTTTGTGGGAACTGGCCCCTACAAGGTAGCCCAAGTTACATCAGATATGATCCGCTTAGAACCCTTTGCCGACTATTGGGGAGAGGTTCCCGAAAATGAAGGCATTGATATTCAATGGTTTTCCTCTCCCGCCAACCTATTTAACGCCTTTCGCACGGGAGCCATTGACGTAACCCTTGGCACATTAGACAGCAATCAAATTGAGAGTTTAGAGAGAGAAATGGACACCCAAGGATGGCAAGAAATTGCCGCCGAAGGCAACACCCTCAACTATCTGATTGTCAACGTTCAATCCGATCCCCTCAATCAACTTCCCGTTCGCCAAGCCTTAGCTGCAATCACCGATCGCCCCACAATTAACAATCGCGTCCTCCAAGGACAAGCGGAACCGGCGTATAGCTTAATACCCAAAACCTTCGCCGCATCAGAACCGGTTTTCAAAACCGTCTATGGCGATGGCAACGCGGAACTAGCCAAAAAACTCTTAACCGAAGCGGGTTATTCCGCCGATAACCCCGCAGTCGTCGAGGTTTGGTATCCCTCCAGTTCCACCAAACGGGGACTGATTGCCAGTACCCTGAAGGCGATCGCCGATACGAAACTCGAAGGAATCTTAGACATACAACCCAACTCCGTCGAATCCACCACCGCCTTCCAAAACCTAGAAAAAGGTGTTTATCCCACATTTATGCTCGATTGGTACGCCGATTTTCTCGATCCTGATAACTACGTGCAACCGTTTCTCGAATGCACCGAAGGTTCAGAAACCGACGGCTGCACAGCCGGAGCCAGTCAATATCACGGCTCTTTTTATTATAATCCCCGCGTCAATGACCTAATTAACCAACAACGGCAAGAACAAGATCCAGAAAAACGGCGCTTACTCCTCGTGGAAATTCAAGAACTCTTAGCCGAAGAAGTCCCTTATATTCCCCTCTGGTTTGACAAAGATTATGTATTTGCCCAGCAAAACATTGAAGGCGTTATGATTGAGGCCAATCAATCTATTCCCTATAGCAAAATCACGCGAGTTGAAACTTAGTCCCCTCTTTTCCCTTCCCTGTTTCTGGGGGACTCTGTGGTGAATGAACGACGTTAGTTTTAGAGGGTAGCATCCTCCCAAAATCGGGTAAAATAAAAGTATAGGAAAACACTCATTCACCACATCAGGGAGGCATAACCATGGTTACCTTAATTTTAGCGATCGCCATCCTCTACTTAGCCCTCATTTATGGCGGCTTAACCTGGATCTCTAAACACTCGCAGACCCTCTAGACCCAAAACCGGGTTTCTATTCAAGTGAGCAACAAAAAGATAGACCAGAAACCCGGTTCCCCATTACCCATGATCCTCCGGAGTCCAAACCTTTTGGTCTCCTTGTCCCCAAAACCCATCAAATTTGGTCACAGATACATCACCTAACACCTGAGTCTGACAAGCCAAACGCAAGGGACGATCGCCAGAATGGGGAGGAAGCGATCGCCGGGTGCGATCGCGCCAATTCGGGGGCGACACCTCACCCTCCACAGACACCGCACAAGTGCCACAAGTCCCCAGTCCTCGACAATTGATTAACTTTGACTGACCGTTATAGAGCGCAATATCATGGGCTAACAGCACCTGGCGCAAATTAGCCCCAGTTTCACAGGTGATTTCTTGACCCGCCACTTTAATCTTCACCATAATTTACATTTTCCCCCTGAATTCTTTCTCTACAATTTTCTACAATGAATGACGAAATGCATAACGTGAAACAAGCGGGTTCAAAAGCATGACCACCTTATCCCCCTCTAAACCCATCTGGATCTATGACACCACGCTTCGAGATGGCGCTCAACGGGAAGGAATTTCCCTCTCCCTAGACGATAAACTACGAATCGCCCGCCGTCTAGATCGACTGGGCATTCCCTTTATTGAAGGGGGTTGGCCAGGTGCAAACCCCAAAGATGTGCAATTTTTCTGGCATCTGAAAGAACAACCCCTCACTCAAGCAGCCCTAGTCGCCTTTTGTTCTACCCGTCGCCCGAATACCAAAGCGGCTGAAGATCCCATGCTCCAAGCCATTCTCAGCGCGGGCACAGAATGGATCACCTTTTTTGGTAAATCCTGGGATCTGCACGTGACTGAAGGATTACATACAACCTTAGAAGAAAACCGAGCCATGATTGCAGATACGGCTGAGTATTTGCGATCGCAAGGTCGCCGCATTATGTACGATGCCGAACATTGGTTTGATGGCTACAAGAAAAATCCCCACTATGCCCTCTCTACCCTAGATGCTGCCGTACAAGCGGGAGCAGAATGGGTGATTTTATGCGATACCAATGGCGGCAGCCTACCTTATGAAATTAACGCCATTGTGCGAGACGTGCAAGCCCATTTTCAGCAGCAACAGTATACGGTGAAACTGGGGATTCATCCCCATAATGACTCCGATACCGCCGTAGCGAATGCGATCGCCGCCGTGCAAGAAGGAGCGCAAATGGTACAAGGAACCATCAACGGCTATGGCGAACGCTGCGGCAATGTGAACCTCTGCTCTGCGATCCCCAATTTGCAACTCAAACTCGGTTATTCCTGTTTAGCCGAAGAACAACTCGCCAACCTCACAGAAACCAGCCGATTTGTAAGTGAAGTCGTCAATTTAGCCCCCAATCATCATGCGCCCTTTGTCGGCCGTTCCGCCTTTGCCCATAAAGGGGGAATTCATGTGTCAGCCGTTGCGCGAAATCCCCTCACCTACGAACATTTACAACCCGAAAAAATTGGCAATCAACGGCGCATTGTGGTCTCCGATCAAGCCGGATTAAGCAACATTTTAGCCAAAGCCCGCTCCTTTGGCATCGACCTAGACAAGCAAAACCCCGCCTGTCGGCAAATTTTAGACCGACTCAAAGAGCTGGAAAACCAAGGGTATCAGTTTGAAGGAGCAGAAGCCAGCTTTGAACTGTTAATGCGATCGACTTTAGGACAAGCTCAATCTTGGTTTGAAATCAAGGGATTTAATGTCCATTGTGACATGGGAGCGTCTACCCCCGATCCCACCATGACCAGCAATGCCTTAGCTACCATCAAAGTGAGGGTGAACGGTCGCGATTTTCTCGAAGTCGCTGAAGGAAACGGCCCGGTTGCTGCCCTCGATGCCGCCCTAAGAAAAGCGTTGGTGAAATTTTACCCCGAAATTGGCAGTTTCTATTTAACGGACTATAAAGTACGAATTCTTGACGGAACTGCCGGAACTTCGGCCAAAACCAGGGTATTAGTGGAATCGAGCGATGGCTTAAATCGATGGACAACCGTGGGCGTATCCACCAACATTTTGGATGCCTCTTATCAAGCAGTAGTGGAAGGTTTGGAATACGGCTTACTCTTCGTTCACAAAACCCAGGAAAAAGACTCTTCTCAATCTGTGAATCTGGCTTCTTTCGGCTAAACCCAATTCGGATTAATCCCCCTACTTTTAAGGGGGATTTACTATATCTCAGAACCCCATAGCGTGAAAAATGGTTTTCCACTTACCCATTACCTATTACCCTTCTGCCGCGCAAAGCGCTATATGTCTATGAAACCGACTCCAACGTGGCAACTCGCTCCTGAAGTTGAGCCTCCAGACTGGTTTGTGTATGAACTAACCAGGTTGACTCCTCGACTCTCCCAATGGGATGGCTTGGCAAAACTGTTGTGGCAACGGGGAATTCAAAACCGGGACACTTTAGCCCGTTTCCTTTCTCCTCAGCAGTATACCCCAACTAGCCCGTTTGAATTTGGCGAAGAAATGCAACAGGCTGTTGCCCGGTTAAATCAAGCGAGAATAGAAGGAGAAAAGGTTACCATTTGGGGCGATTTTGATGCAGATGGGGTGACTTCTACCGCCGTTTTATTGGATGGCTTGGGGCAATTTTTTCCAGCTTCTCAGTTAGATTATTATATTCCCAATCGCTTGACGGAATCCCATGGCTTAAATGTTGCTGGAATTGAACGGTTGGCCGAGCAAGGAACCCAACTTATAGTAACTTGCGATACGGGAAGCACGAATTTAGCGGAAGTGGAGTTAGGGCAAAGGTTAGGCATTGATACGATTATTACCGATCATCATACTTTACCGGCTCTGCGTCCCCCAGTTGCTGCTATTATTAACCCCCGCTATCTGGCTGAAGATCACCCCCTGTTCCATTTATCTGGGGTGGCAGTGGCCTATAAATTGGTGGAAGCTCTGTATCAACAGTTTCCCGATATTCCGCAAGCGTCCTTAGATGAGTTGCTGGACTTAGTGGCGATCGGATTAATTGCTGATTTAGTCCAGCTTACGGGAGATTGTCGCTATTTAGCCCAACGGGGAATTGAGTGCTTACAGCGTGATTATCAGCGCTCTCCTGAAGCTCGTCGTCGTCCGGGAATTGGGCGTTTATTGGATTTATGCCGAAAAACAGGCGATCGCCCCACGGATATTTCCTTTGGCATCGGCCCGAGAATTAACGCCGTCAGTCGCATTTATGGCGATGCTAGTTTTTGCGTACAACTACTTACTAATCTAGACCTGAAACGCTGCCACCGGTTAGCCGAATCTGCGGAACTCGCCAATACTCGGCGCAAGGAAATTCAGCAAAGTGTAGTTCAAGATGCCATCTTGGAAGTTGCCCAATTAGACCTGTCCACCACCCAAGCGATCGTCCTCCACAAACCTGAATGGCCGGTTGGTGTACTCGGTTTAGTCGCCTCTCAAATTGCCCAGGAATACCATAAACCCACCCTTTTATTAAGCTCCGAATTGGGATCTAAATTTGCCCAAGGATCGGCTCGTTCCGTCGCTCAAATTGACCTGTATCAACTGGTCAATAGCCAAGCTCATTTACTCCATCGCTTTGGCGGTCATCCCTTCGCCGCCGGATTGAGCTTACCTCTGGAAAACTTAGCGTTGTTTACGGAAGGCATTAATCAAGAACTCAATCGTACCTTAGCTTCTGGCGATCGCGCCCCCATTCTCCATATTGACCTCGAATTAACCGTCGCCGATTTAGGCAAAGAACTCTTTCAAGAACTTAAATATTTAGAACCCTGTGGCATGGGAAATCCTGTGCCGCGCATTTTGGTTAGAAATTGTCAGTTTACTCAGGTCTATAATGCCAATATTAAAGACAATAAAGGTAATAAGGTTAAATACATTAAAACGCACTTTGTTTTAACCGACTCCAGCAGTAAGGAGGGAATTCCGGGATTATGGTGGGGACATTATCAAGATGATATTCCCTCCGGTCAGTCTCATGTGGTAGTTGAGTTAGATTTTAATGACTATCAAAAATATCACGTGCGGATTATTGATTTAGTTCCTGTCCAGCAAGAGCAGTTATCTACCCCTAACCCAGAATTAAAACCCATTCTTGATTGGCGCACCCAGCAACTCGACGAACCGGAAAAAATTGCCGAGTCCGATCCTTGGGTCATCACCAAAAATCCAGTCAGTTGGCAAGAAATTGAGGAGTGGTTAGAGCAAGCTAATCAACAGCAAAAAACTGTGGCGATCGCCTATGAACCCTTTACCCCCCATCGCCCCATCGACACCTGGACAAAGTTAGTCGGCATGGCCAAATATTTAAGCCGTACTCAAGAGTCCATATCTGTCGCTTTTCTCCAAGACAGGCTTCAAGTCACCGCAACCGCCTTACACTTGGGTTTAAATGCTTTATCCCAGATTGGGTTTACGATTAACAGCCAAGACAATCGATTAGAAATCAGCTATAATTCTAAAAACGCTTTCTCTAACTCTAATCTGATTTACACCTTTCTTTCTGCTGTACAAGAAGAACAGTTTCGCCGCCAATATTTTGCACAACTCTCCCTAGATACCCTGCAAAGAACCACATCAGGATAGCCTTGAACTAGGTGATAGGGACAATGAATTTGATAGAAAACTGGGTGAATGGGGCGATCGCCGCTTTTGACCCCCGATCTTGAATCTCAGAAAACATCAGGTCATCCGCGATCGCAGATAACGGTTACCCCTAACTCGGCGATACTCCCTGAACTTGAACGAATCAGCAACTGCTACCACTTGACATTCAACCGCGATGGTGGTTCCCCCATGGTCATAAGCCAAATTCTGAGGAGCAAAGCGATCGCGAGGGCTAAATAATTGCAGCAGCACCCAAGAATAGGCAATCCACAAAAAGAGACCAAAGATCAAGCCATTCAACTCTATCATCACTCAACTCCCTCATTCCCGGACGTTCAAGGTTATTAATGATTCATTATAAGACCTAGGGGGCGATCGCGTGACCTGATTATTTAACGAAATGTTACAAACTCTGACCCCCCAGATCAGTCCCTTGAAATTAAGATAATCTGTATATTATCTCTTGCATATCCGAAAATAAGGCTATGCTGTATCTAAACTCTATGCACAAATCCTCTCAAGTTTCAGGTTTTTAGATATGGTCTTTGACCCTGCCAATCTCCCCTATTGGATCTTTCTCGGTTTAGGAGTCGTACTGTTTCTGCTGGTCATTTTTTCTGGAGGTGGAGACAGTGATGGCGATGTCGATATCGATGGCGATGTCGATGTCGATGGCGATTGGGATACTGACCTAGACATGGAAGTAGACGCAGACGCTGATGGTAGTTTTACTGCTCTGCAAGCCTTGGGCTGGTTAGGCTTAGGAAAAGCACCCTTATTGTTATTATTAGCCATTGATTTTAGTTTGTGGGGGCTAGTGGGCTGGGTTCTTAACCTCCTCTTAGGAATCCCGACGGGAATGTTAGCAAATGCAGTGTTAATCGTCTCCTTAATTTTAAGCCTATTGGGGGGTAGTCTCATTTCTCGGCCCATTGGCAAACTGTTTGCTGCATTTGGAGAAGATACCCGTAGCGATCGCTTTATCGGATGTACGGGAACTGTAGTTTCACCCACCCTCCCCCAACAGCCTACCACCCAAATTGGCCAAGTCGATGCGATCGACACAGCCCATAATTTAGTCAGTATAAATGTGCAACTTCCCGATTGGGCTACTCAGATTCCTAAACGGGGCGATCGAGTGATCATTATTGAGTATTGTGAAAATTTTTATCTAGCGGTAGAAAAAGATAGTGTAGACCAAAAACGCTGGTTAGGCTAATTTTAGCACCCGTGAATCTTCATCCACGCTTGTCTGTTGTGCATGCTCTGAACCCTTGAATAGAACTATCCAAGGGAAACAGTTTACCCATTACCCTTCTGCCCATTACCCTTCTGCCCATTATGAAACAAACCATTATTGAACAACCAACCCAACCCATCCTCGCCCAAAACCCACTCCCGCAGATGGGATCGGTGGGTATGCTTTTAGTCAGTGGTTCCTTGGGTTTTGTCTTCTTCTTAATCCTCGGAATTATCGCTTATACCAGCGTTTACAAAATCACTCCTAATAACGAAGCCTTTGTGCGGACTGGGGGTGTATTTATTAAACAAAAACGAGTCTTTCTCAACGGGGGCTGTGTGGTAATTCCCGGATTCCATGAAATCACCCGCGTTCCTTTACGAGAAATTTCCATCGACGTGGAACGCACGGGGAATTTAGCCGTGCGGACTCAAGACTATTTACGGGCAAATATGCGCGTTACCTTTTATGTGTGTGTCAGTGCCAATCAACAGGATGTTCTCACGGTGGCGGCTCGTTTATCTAAGGAGGGAAAAATTTCAGCAACAGATATTAAAGAAGCCCTAGAAAAACGGGCAGATGATGCCATTCGTGCGGCAGCGAAAAAGAAAAGTTTAGCCGAAATTGATTCAGACAAATTAGGGTTTGCCGATGAAGTATTGAACCTGATTCAGCAGGACTTGAAAAAAATTGGCTTAACCCTGAATAATATTGCCATTTCTGAGATTGAAGAAAGCGATACCTATGATGAAAATAACTTTTTCGATGCTCAAGGCGTGAGGCTGCGAACAGAAACGATTCAGAAATCCATTCAGCAGAAACGGGAAGTGGAACTGAAAACCAAAGTGCTGATCGAGCAACGGGAACTGGATGCGGAAAAACAATCCTTACGCATTTCTAGGGAGAAAGAAGAGGCGAATTTAGACCAAAAATTGGAAGTTGAATCAATGACGGCTCAACGGGAGCGGGAGATTCAGGAATCGAAAGACCAGGAATCGGCAAAAATTGAGCGGAATAAACTCTTGCAAACGAAGGCGGTTGAGGAAGAAAAAATTCAGCAACAGTTGTCCGTTCAACAAAGTCAAATTGATGCTAATATTGCCTTAGAAGAGCGCAATAAACAGTTGAAAATTGCCCAAGCACTGCAAAAACAAGAATCCGAAGTGGCAGAAATTAACCGCGAGAAAATGGTGGAATCTTCCCAGCTTAAAGCCAGAATTGAAATTGCAGCAGCCGAACGGGAATCGAAGATTGCCCAACAGGAAGCGGCGATCGCCATTGTAGAAAAAGAAAAGCAACGGTTAGTTGCCGATGCCGAACGCGCCCAAGCCGAAGCCGCCGTCATTACTGCCCAAGAAATCGAGCAAGCGGAACGGGCACAACGCCTAACGGCGATCGAAGCAGAAAAAGAAGCCCAGAAACAACGGATCTCCGAGCAAAACGTGGTGGAAATCGACGTTTTCCGTCGCCGTCGGCAAGCGGAAATTGCCCGCCAAGCCGCCGAACTCGAAGCCGAATCCATCCGTACCCTCGCCGCAGCCAACCGGGATAAAGCCTTAGCCGAAGCTGAGGGAGAAAAAGCCTTAATTGAAGCCAGAAACGCCCTATCAGATGCCAAACTCTCCGCCCAACTGATTTCGGAAATTTGGCCCACCCTAGCGCCCCATGTTCCCGAAATTGTCAAAGCCCTTGCACCCCAACCTGGTATCTTGGGCGATACCCGCATCTACTCTTTCCCTGGAGCCAATGGCAACAACGGCAATGGGATGGGCGATATCAATAAGCTGCTGATGTCCACCAGTGGCTTATCCCTCGTCAATGCCCTGATGGAAGAAGGCAAATTGGGGACACTCCTACAACAAATTAGCCAATTAATCCGCAACCCCAATGCCCCAGAAGCCTCGGAGCAAAACGCCCAAGCCAAACCCAGCCAAACCCCCACCAAGCCGTCCCCAGACGCAAAACGCTCAAAGGCGATCGCCCCAACAACCCAAAGCCAACCGATGAAACAACCCTCAGCTCCAGAAAATCCCACCGCCAGTTAACCCCACTCAGGGCAGTTAACCTGCCCCATCCCCCCATCCCCCCATTCCCCCACCCTTTTAAATTTCCAAGCGAATTTGATAGGCTAATCTAAATATATTCTGGGAAACGCAAGAGAGACAGTGGATATTCAAATTGGACGGGGAAAAACAGCCCGCAGAGCTTACGGAATCGATGAAATCGCCCTAGTACCTGGCATTCGGACGCTCGATCCGACTCTAGCCAACACCACCCTCACCTTGGGGGGAATAGAGCGGGAAATTCCCATTATTGCCAGCGCCATGGATGGGGTTGTGGATGTGACAACAGCCGTTACCCTATCGGAGTTAGGCGCAATGGGAGTGCTGAACTTAGAAGGAATTAACACTCGCTACGACGATCCCAACCCCGTCTTAGACAAAATTGCCTTAGTGGGAAAAGATGAATTCGTATCCTTGATGCAACAGTTGTATGCCCAACCCATCGATCCAGAATTAATTACTAAACGGGTTAAAGAAATCAAGGATCGAGGGGGTATCGCAGCGGTGAGTGCCACTCCAGTGGGGGCAATAAAATATGGTCAGGTGGCAGCCGAAGCGGGGGCAGACCTGTTTTTTGTCCAAGGGACTGTCGTCTCTACCGATCACCTCTCCCCTGAGTCCGTCGCGCCTTTAGACTTAGCCCAATTCTGCGAACAGATGCCGATTCCGGTGATTTTAGGCAACTGTGTGACCTATGATGTGGCACTGAAGTTAATGAGAGCGGGAGCTTCTGGGGTATTGGTGGGTATTGGCCCGGGGGCTGCGTGTACGTCGCGGGGCGTTTTAGGGGTAGGTGTTCCCCAGCCAACGGCGATCGCCGACTGTGCCGCCGCACGGGATACCTATTACCAAGAAACCGGCAAATATATCCCCGTAATTGCCGATGGCGGCATCATCACCGGCGGCGATATTTGTAAATGTTTAGCCTGTGGTGCAGATGGAGTCATGATCGGCTCTCCCCTAGCCAGAGCCAAAGAAGCCCCCGGCCGAGGCTATCACTGGGGCATGGCCACCCCTAGCCCCGTATTACCCAGAGGCACAAGGATTCGGGTCGGTAGTACCGGAACCCTAGAACAAATCCTGCGCGGCCCAGCTCAGTTAGACGACGGAACCCACAACCTCCTGGGGGCACTGAAAACCAGCATGGGAACCCTAGGCGCTCAGACCATTAGCGAAATGCAGCAAGTGGAAGTTGTGATCGCCCCGTCCTTACTCACGGAAGGCAAAGTGTACCAAAAAGCCCAACAACTGGGGATGGGCAAATAGATTCAGTTTTTCTCAAGAGAAAGAAATCTGAGAAAGATTTGTACAAATTGTACAAAATTCGGGGAAAAGTGAAATCTGTTGTTTACAATAGGGTATAGCGGAGACGCATGATGTTTCCGTTCACTCCTCACACCACACTCCGCCTGAACAGTTTGTTCGGGCGGTTTCTTATTTAAACCAATCGGTCTGTTATGATAGAATTCCTGATGTGCAATGTAGGATAAGGATTGCCCCAAATGACAGCAGCAGCCGTTACAGATAATAGTTTTGACCAGGAAGTGCTTCAAAGCGCAATTCCTGTTTTAGTTGATTTTTGGGCCCCCTGGTGTGGCCCCTGCCGCATCGTTGCGCCAGTCGTTGAAGAAGTGGCCGAACAATTTGATGGGCAGGTCAAAGTGGTGAAAGTCAATACGGATGAAAATCCGAGTGTGGCCAGCAAGTATGGTATTCGCAGTATCCCCACCCTGATGATCTTCAAAGATGGCCAGCGAGTTGATATGGTTGTTGGGGCGGTTCCGAAAACCACTTTGATTACAACCTTAGAAAAGTATATGTCGGAGGGGGGTGAGAGTGCCCCTGAAGGCTGATCGCTTAACCAAGAGTGAGGGTTAAACCGAATACGAAATGGATTGAGTTCAGCACATGGGCTTTTCTAAGGTCGTCAATCTTCCGCAACGGAAAGGCCCTATGCTAATTTTGCCATTGCCCCAACTTTATCTAAAATCGGTCAGCATAGATTTAGACCTAAATAATGCCTAATTAGGTTTCTCAGTGGAGAAGCCTAAATTCTCTCTACTACTCCTGTTTACTCACAAAGCGTAAATTGCGGATGACTTTATCCTCCCCAGATGCTCGCGCTACACTGAAAGCCGATTTATCAGAACTTGTGGCTCAATTGCCCAATTTAGAACATGGTAAATGGATAGAACAAGCTCTGATTAGTATCCTGCGAATTGCCGCAGAAGATATGGAGCGTTTAGACTGGAAGATTCTAACGGCTTCTCTACAGGATATGGAAAGAGCCTTCCAAATCTTTTCCGACTATCGCCATGTGCGTAAAATTAGTATTTTTGGGTCGGCTCGCCTACCGTCTGATGCCCCAGAATACAAGATTGCCCTGGAGTTTGGCCGGCAAGTTGCCCAACAGGGGTTTATGGTGATGACGGGAGCGGGGGGCGGAATTATGCAAGCGGCGAATGAAGGTGCGGGGTTAGAGCAGTCATTTGGACTCAATATTCAGCTTCCCTTTGAACAGGGATCGAATCCCTTTGTCAGGGAAGATAAACTGGTTTTGTTTAAGTATTTCTTTACTCGTAAGCTGTTTTTCTTGCGGGAAACGGATGCTGTGGCTCTTTTCCCTGGTGGGTTTGGGACGCAAGATGAAGCCTTTGAGTGTTTGACGCTCTGCCAAACGGGAAAGGCTGGGCCGATGCCTTTGGTGTTATTGGATAAGCCAGGGGGACGATATTGGTACAGATGGGAGCAATATGTTAAGGATCATCTGTTAAGCCAGAAATTGATTAATGGGGAAGATTTAAGTCTGTATACGATTACAGACCAGGTGGAGGTGGCCTGTCAGGCGATCGCCCAATTTTATCGAGTTTATCATTCCAGTCGCTATGTGCGCGAGCAGTTTGTCATGCGCCTGAAAACTGAACTGTCGGATACAGATGTAAAACAGCTCAATCAGGAGTTTGGGGACATCCTCGTAAGCGGTAAAATCCAAAAAACGAAAGCTTTACCGGAAGAGAGTCTCAATGATGTCCATGACTTGCCCCGATTGGTCTTACACTTTAATCAACGGGATCATGGACGACTCTATCAAATGATTAATTGTATTAACCAAATGGGCCAACCTTCGGAGGCTGACAATCATCCAGAACGGAAGTAGATTGGGGGGCGATCTCCGGATTCCCTACCCTGTCAGCCAGAATACAGTGACCTACTCCCACCGCTAACCTGACGGTATAGGGGTTGGCTCTTCCGGAGACTCCCAGATCACTCTAGAACATTAACCGAACTATTAAGGACTGAATGCCCTACCGCCCTATACAGCGCGTTTCATGTCTGCGAAGCAGAAAGCGCTATAGCCTGTATTGGTAGGCTATTCTCATGTCCAACAGAAAATTGGTGTATGCTTATAAAATAACACTGATTTTAGGAAAAATGCAAACTGACTTTATTTCACGGGGGCGTTCGGTTTCAGACCTCAAGGCACACCTGGTTCTGACAACCAAGTACAAGCGCAATGTTTTTACGGGTGAAATGCTGCACCGCTTACATGAGATACTTGAAGTGCTTTTGGTTAAATGGGAATGCAAATTAATTGAATTTAATGGAGAGGAAAATCACATCCATCTTCTTTTTCAATATCATCCCAATGTTCTCTTAAGTAAATTAGTTAATAATATTAAAACTGTCACCAGTCGCAAACTCAGACAAGAGTTTGTTGAACCCGTTAACAAGTTGTACTGGAAAGATGCACTTTGGAATGGCTCGTACTTTGTAGCTTCTTGCGGTGGAGTCACTATTTCTACTTTAAAAAAGTATATTGAAAATAAAAACTCTCCTCAATAGGATGTTGTAAAATTTTGGGTATCGAACCCAAAATTTTACCCGATTCATCTCACGCCAAATCACAGATTATGGCGCGAGGCTTCTCGGATTTAAGCTAAAATAGAGCAAATTAGCTTATGCTCAGAATTTTAGAATGGTGAATAGTTCTCCTTCCCCTACCGACCTTGACCCGAAACGCTTGTTTTCCTTTGAACTTGATGAGTTCCAAGATGAAGCGATCGCTGCATTGAACGCGGATAAATCGGTTGTGGTGTGCGCTCCCACTGGATCGGGTAAAACCTTAATCGGAGAATACGCCATCTATCGCGCCCTATCGCAGGGAAAACGGGTCTTCTACACCACTCCCCTGAAAGCGCTCTCGAATCAGAAACTGCGAGATTTTAGCCAACTCTTTGGCGCAAAAAATGTAGGATTGGTTACGGGTGACTTATCCCTGAACCGAGAAGCTCCCGTGGTAATCATGACCACAGAAGTATTTCGGAATATGCTATACGGAACTCCGATTGGTCAAATTGGCACATCGATCCAGGGAGTAGAGGCGGTCGTTCTAGACGAATGTCACTACATGAACGATCGCCAACGGGGAACAGTTTGGGAAGAATCCATTATTTATTGTCCTCCCCATATTCAACTAGTCGCCCTATCTGCAACCGTAGCCAACAGTGACCAGCTCACCGACTGGATCTCCCAAGTCCACGGCCCCACAGAACGGATTTACGCAGACTTCCGCCCCGTCCCCCTGCAATATAACTTTTGCAATCTTAAAGGGATCTTTCCTCTGCTGAACAAGAAAGGCAATAGTATTAACCGCCTATTGCTGAATACAAAATACAAGGGCAAAAAACCGCCCAAAGTCAAACCCAAAGATCAAGTCCCTAGCTTATTAACCGTGGTGTCCCGACTGCAAGAGCGGGATATGCTACCGGCAATTTACTTTATTTTCTCCCGTAAGGGATGCGATCGCGCCGTGGCGGAAACCGTGGGACTCTCCCTGCTCACCTCCGAAGAAAAACGGCAAGTCGCGGCCCATCTAGAACTGGTGCTGCATCAGCATCCGGAAGCCATTCGGCGATCGCAGGTAGAATGCCTCTATCGGGGGGTAGCCGCTCACCATGCGGGGTTATTACCGGCTTGGAAATCTCTGGTAGAAGAACTGTTTCAAAAGGGATTAATTAAAGTTGTCTTTGCCACGGAAACCCTAGCGGCTGGAATTAATATGCCCGCTCGCACCACGGTGATTTCCAGTTTATCTAAACGCACCGATCAGGGCCATCGCCTGCTCAACCCCAGTGAATTTCTGCAAATGGCCGGACGGGCAGGACGCAGAGGAATGGATGAAATTGGCCATTTAGTGGTCGTCGAAACCCGGTTTGAAGGAACCAAAGAAGCAGGCTATTTAGCCACCGCAGGGCCCGATCCCTTGGTGAGTCAGTTTACCCCCAGTTATGGGATGGTGCTGAACCTGCTGCAAACCCATAGTTTAGACGAAGCCAAACAACTGATCGAGCGCAGTTTTGGTCAGTATATGGCCAATTTAAGCTTAATTCCCCAACAGCAGGCGATCGCCGATTTGCAAGCCGAACAAAAGCAAATTTTCGCCCAACTCGCTCCCTATGGCGACCTAGAAACCCTCCAAGAGCAAGCCGCCAGCTATAAGAAACTGCAAGAGCGACTCCGGGAAGCCAAACGACTGCATAAAACCTTGCAAAATCAAGCAGAACGGGCGCGAACAAAAGATTTAGCGGCGGCGATCGATTTTGCCGTCCAGGGAACCGTCTTAAGTCTCAAAGGCAAGTATATTACCGTTTCCGAGCCAGTTTCTGCCATTTTGGTTAGAAAAGTACCCGGCAGCGGCCAAGCCCCTTATTTAGTCTGTTTGGGGGAAGATAATCGCTGGATGGTGGCCACCTATGGGGATGTAGTGGGATTATATGGAGATATTCCCCGGTTTAAGGTCGTCGATAGTTGGGAGTTGCCCCCAGAATTAGGCTTAAAACCAGGAGAGTGTCGCAAGAGTGGCGCAGAAACAGCAGCCACAGCCAGCCACATTCCCCAGTTAGAACCTACGTTAGTCGCTCCAGAGGTGGATGAGCAACACTTAGAAGTCGAGAAAATTACAGCTTGGATACTGGAGCATCCCGTGCATCAATGGCCGGAACGGGGTCAAACGATCAAAAAAATTGCCCGTGCCGAGAAACTAGATAAACAAATCGGCGATCGGCTCAACAAGTTTCAGCGTCTCAAATCCCGTTATTGGGAAGAGTTTCTCAATTTAATTGCCATTTTGCAAACCTTTAACGCCCTAGATCCTAAGCTCGTTCCCACGACTCTCGGTGAATCGGCCGCTACCCTGCGAGGAGAAAATGAATTATGGCTCGGTATCGCCTTAACCTCTGAAATCTTTGCCCAGCTAGAACCCCATCATTTAGCCGCCGCTTGCGCTGCCCTAGTGACAGAAACACCACGTCCCGATAGTTGGGTCAACTACAATACTTCTCAACCCGTGATCGAAGCCTTATTAGACTTACAATCGATGCGCCGCCAACTCTTCCAGCAACAACGGCGCTATGATGTCGCCCTGCCCATTTGGTTAGAGTATGAGCTAATTGCTTTAGTGGAACAATGGGCCCAGGATCTCGATTGGACTCAACTGTGTGAACAAACGAGTTTAGATGAAGGGGATATTGTACGCCTACTCAGACGAACCTTAGATTTATTATCGCAAATTCCCCATATCCCCCATATTTCCAATACGCTCAAGGATAATGCTATTTGGGCCATGAAGTTGATCGACCGTTTCCCCGTTAATGAAACGGCCAATGGTTGATCGAGCCAGTCAACTCGATCTGAATCTCCCAACTGTCCACTTTCAACTGCCATAATAGAACAGTATAAGTGTCCAAACGTCCAAACATTGACTTAGCACTGAGGAATAATACCCGTACATTAGGTTTAAAGCCAAAAGATATTCACCCTAGAGAACGTTTAGGAGTATGTTCAAATATGGATTCAGTATTTCATCGCATTGGGGAATGGAATCCCCAATTATTGAGGGAGCTAAAAGGCCGGCTTAAACCTGGTCCCCTCGTTTTAGCCTTGGGAGCGGCTGTGCTTTTGCAAGGTCTTTTGATTCTAGTAGCCACGGAATATGATTATATCGGTCAGGAGTTCTCCTGGTCAGTCATTTATAGTTCCCTGGATTGGATTTTACCGTTAACTTTATGGGTTTGTGGGGTCTTTTTATTGACTAGCGATCTGGCCAAAGAAGTCAGAAAAGGAACCCTTAATTTTATTCGCTTTAGTCCTCAAGAGAGTGAAAAAGTCTTATGGGGTAAAGTGCTGGGTGTACCAATTGTTGTATACTGTTTTACTCTGCTCTGTTTACCCCTCCATGCTTTGGCTATCCTACAAGAGTATTCTTTAGTCAGTCTGTTAGCGCTGTATAGTCTTTGGGGATTGGGGTGTGCAGTCTGTTACTCTATGGCCCTATTATTCGGCATCATCGGCCATGATAAAGTGGGGGAACAAGCCCGTGCTGGGAGTGCGAGTGTTATTAGTTTAATGGTGATGCCCTATTATTTACAAGGGGTACGTCATTGCTGGGATGCCTATTCTTTGGGTAATGTAGAATACTTTCAGGATTCTTGGTTTATCTTTCCTTTCTCTTCAGCTTGGGTGGGCTATGGATTAACGATGGTCACGGGTATGGCGATCGCCTATTGGATGGCTTCTATGGTCAATCGTGTCTATCAAAATCCCCTAGGAACGCGGATGAGTAAGTCTCAAAGTTATGGGATGCTGGCAACGTTTCAGATCTGGTTATTGGGGTTTGCTCTGCCTGCTGAATTAGATTTCCCTGACGAAGGATTTTACCTGTTATTCGCGATCAGCGTGTTTAATTTGATGGTGGTGCTTCTGAGCAGTTTCCTGATCGCTCCAGAGCGTCAAAATTGCTTAGACTGGGCTAGATATCGTCATCAGCAACCGAAGCACAATCGAGGATTGATTCAGGATTTGCTTTGGGGTGAAAAGAGTCCTGCGGTAGGGGCGATCGCCCTGCAAGTGCTGATGATTACGGCCGTTTGGGTATTCTGGGCGATCGCCCGCTTACCCAACCCAGAAAGAACTTGGGCGATTTTGTCTTTGATTATCTCGGCCAATCTGATGCTCATTTATGGGCTGATTGTCCAATTGAGCTTACTGAATCGTTCTCAAAAGCGGGTGGCGATCGCCGGATTTTTAGTCTTCGCGGGGTTACTGCTCCCCTTAATGATTGTAGGAATATTAGAACTCAGCCCCAAAATGGCCGCTACTTGGTGGATGTTCTCCGTATTTGGGGGCGCTTGGTTCGCCTTAGAACAAACTGCCCAGACGTTGGTCTTACCTTTTGCCTTTTCCCTACTGACTCAATGGGCCCTTTTTGCCGCTTTGAACACGAGCTTATTTTCTCGGTTAAATAAAATGGGACAATCGACCACTAAGGCTCTGATGAGCTAAAATTACCTCATATTCTAATCTCCTATCCTCTTCTCCCTAGGGAGAAGAGGATTACTTTTGGCGATCGCTTACAGCGCAAAGCGCTATAATATGACGCAAAAAAAGACGGGATAAACCCGCCTTGATTTCAAGCTTTGAATGTTGTCCAGTCGAAGACTAAGAGCCGATTTGTTGGGAAACTTTCAAACCGGCTAAGGCTTGATTATATTCTTCCAGTTCAACTTTTACGGGTTTCACACCCCAAATTTGCTGGCAATATTCGCGAATAGTGCGATCGCTGGAGAATTTGCCCATACGAATCGAATTGATAATGGACATCTTCGTCCAATTTTCTTGATCGGCATAGGCCTGATCTACCTGGTCTTGACAATCGATATAAGCCTGATAGTCAGCGAACAGCATATAAGGATCGTTGTACATCAGGGAGTCTACCAAAGGCTTAAACAGATTGCGATCGCCGTGGGAGAACAATCCAGAGGAAATGCGATCGATCGTTTGCTTGAGTTCCGCATTTTGTTCATAATACTCCCAAGGCTTATATCCCTGTTGTTTCAGCTCTGCCACCTCTTGAGCCGTCAAACCAAACAAGAAGAAATTCTCTGCACCCGCTTCTTCCCGGATTTCAATATTGGCTCCATCTAACGTACCAATAGTGAGAGCGCCATTCATGGAAAACTTCATATTTCCCGTTCCCGATGCTTCCTTACCCGCAGTCGAAACTTGTTCAGATAAATCGGCACAGGGATAAATTTTCTGCCCCAAAGAAGCATTAAAGTTAGCCAAGAACACCACCTTAATCCGACCGCGTACATCGGGATCTTTATTCACCACTTCAGCCACCGAATTAATCAACTTAACGATTAATTTAGCCATGAAGTATCCCGGTGCAGCCTTACCCCCAAAGATGAATGTCCTCGGTTGAATATTCAGATTTGGATTCTGTTTGATCCGGTTATACAGGTTAATGATATTCAACACATTCAGGTGCTGGCGTTTATATTCATGAATCCGCTTCACCTGAATATCAAACAGGGAATTCGGATCGACCTCTAAACCATTGTGAGTGCGAATATACTCCGCCATCAACTGTTTATTGTGCTGTTTAATTTTGCGCCACTCGGCTCGAAATTCTGGATCTTCAATAGAACTTTCGAGTTGACGCAGTTGATCGAGATCCTTTAACCACCCTTCACCCAACTTACGGCTAAAGAGTTCCGACAATTTGGGATTACTGAGTAAGAGCCAACGACGCGGGGTTACTCCATTGGTCTTATTGTAGAATTTCTCCGGCCAAAGCTTGTAAAAGTCTTGGAGGGTATCCTGTTTGAGTAATTCGGTATGTAAGGCAGCCACTCCATTAATGGCATGGGAACCCACACAGGCTAAATTAGCCATGCGAACTTTCTTTTCTGCCCCTTCTTCAATCAAGGACAGACGACTGAGGAGTTCTAAATCGTCAGGATACCATTGCTTCACATCTTCGAGGAATCGATGGTTGATTTCGTAGATGATTTCCAGATGACGGGGAAGAACGGTTTCAAATAAACTGACTGACCACCGTTCTAAGGCTTCTGGGAGGAGGGTATGGTTGGTGTAGGCAAAGGTTTTTTGGGTAATGCGCCAAGCGATATTCCAATCCAAGCCATGTTCATCGAGCAATAAGCGCATCATTTCGGCGATCGCCACAGTTGGGTGGGTATCATTGAGTTGAATGGCAGTCGTCTCTGGTAAATTATCCAGAGTCTTATGGCGCATCAAGTGAACCCGGATAATATCTTGGAGGGAACAGGAGACAAAGAAGAATTGTTGTTCAAGTCGCAGTTGTTTCCCTTGGGGAGTATTGTCATTGGGATAGAGAACTTTGGAGATGGTTTCAGAGCGCATTTTTTCCGAAACCGCGCCATCGTAGTTCCCGGCATTAAATTCGCTGAAATCAAAATCATCACTCGATTCAGCTTTCCATAACCGTAGGGGGTTTACAGTATTGGTATCGTAGCCAGGAACCGGCGTATCATAGGGA
The DNA here is from genome assembly GCF_030068445.1 of Roseofilum halophilum BLCC-M91. GTDB lineage: Bacteria > Cyanobacteriota > Cyanobacteriia > Cyanobacteriales > Desertifilaceae > Roseofilum > Roseofilum halophilum. The sequence continues at coordinate 54,382 of NZ_JAQPOK010000003.1, forward strand.
ATTCCCATCACCGTCGTACCGGGAATCCAACGAATTCTGGGCCGTCCTTTTTCATCGTGGTAGGTTTCCGTATGGCCGCCAAATTTGACTTCTGCGGCTTGATCGGGACGGGCAATTTCCCAGGGGTTGCCCAAGCGTAACCATTTGTCAGGAATTTCAGCTTGCCAGCCATCCTGAATGATCTGATGGAAAATCCCGAATTCATAGCGAATGCCGTAACCGACGGCAGGAATTTCTAGAGTGGCGAGGGAGTCCAGGAAGCAAGCGGCTAACCGGCCTAAACCGCCATTGCCTAAACCGGGATCGGGTTCGTGTTCCAGGATTTCTTCGAGATCGAGACCGGATTCTTCTACGGCTTGACGCACCCTCTCGTAGAGGTTCAGGTTAATCAGACTGTTGCCCAAATGCCGACCCATGAGGAACTCGGCAGAGAGATAATAGACGGTTTTTACGTCGTTTTCCAGATAGGTTTTTAGGGTTTTGAGCCAACGACTCAGGAGGCGATCGCGCAATGTGTACGCCAGAGCCATGTAGAAGTCGTCTTGTGTGGCTAGGGATTCATATTTTCCTTGTAAGTAAAATAGGTTATCTGCAAAGGCACGTTTGAGAGTCTCTACATTCATGCCCGTCCGATCGTCTTCAATTTGGATCGGACATTGGTCTTCAGGAATCATACGTTCGTTCATAAGTTCTCGGCTAGTGGGAATTTGCCATTCTACAGCCTATTGAAAAACTGAAAGCGAACTTTTGATGCAATTTTAAGATTTTATTTACCCCTACAATCCTTTTTCGACTCTGAATCGGGGAATGGGGGAATAGGGATAGCCCGAAATTCTATAGACTTATCCCATGCTCTGTATCCCTGTGTCCTTATGTCCCCGTGTCAATCCACTGTAGCCAACATCTACCATCCCAATAAGGAAACGGCTGATTCTTGTTCCCAGGAGGATTTGAGGGCTTCTGGGAGAGCTGTGGCGTTGGTATCTGCGGCCGAACCGATGCGGGTTTCAATGCAGAAGGAGGCGGTGTTAAATCCTCCAAAGCGTTTGACGGTACTGGTTCGCATCCGAATATCGTCAGAATCACCCGCAAAGGAAAATCGCTCGATCGCACTCATGGTTTCGTATTCGGTGACTAAGTTGAGTCCGTCTTCATCATCCATTTCATACTCTCCAGCGACAGGGACGATTTCCGCATAGCCTTTTTCTCGCAACAGTTTCCCTTTCCGAGGATTATCTACATCGGGAACGATCACCATCACGGTAGAATCCTCATGGCCTTCCCCTTCCCGATCCCAATTCATGCTGCCATGCCATTGTACCAGGGCCCCACCAGCAGCTAATTGGCCATCAACTTCATGCATGGTGCAAATTTCTTGCACTCTGGGATCGTCTGGGGTTAAGGCGCTAACGGTGATTTCTAGTTCTCCTAGTTCTGCCCGCCGAAAGGCGAGGTGATGGGTTGAACGTTGCGATCGCCATGTGCCTGCACTGCGCTGAAAAAATTCCATTGCATCCATCTCCTGACCCCCTGGATTATTGAGTAACGATTTTGACGTTTTTATTTTAGGCTTCCTTTGATCCTAGACACAAGATCTAGGTAAATATGAATTCTTGTTAATCTTACTACTTTTTCCTTGACAAGATAGACGCTATAATATCCATGTGCTAAATTAAGGCACAAAGCTACCCAAGGGAAGCCTTAAACCGCTTCCATCTTCTGAAATCGTGCAGGAGGAGTGAATATGGACATGCCTGGAAAATTGACAATTGAGCAACAATTCAAGATGAAAGTCTACGAAGATCAAGTTCAGTCTTTAAGCCACGAAGAAGCTCAAACCTATCTACTGGAAGTGTTGCGGCAAATGATGGTGAAGGATAATCTGGTTAAGCACCTGATGAAGAACGCTTAATCCGTGAGTCAATTGGGTGCTGGGCATAGATCCGGATTCACCAGCACCTATTTGATTTGCACTCTTGAATCCAATCGAGCAATTCTTGAAACTGAAAGTTGTCCACAAAAGGTTGCAAATATTGGGCAATTTTTTCCCCTTCAGCCCCTAATTGGGCAAGGGAGTTATATATCTCATCATCCATACCCACAATCACAACTTGTTCAAACTCCTCCAGCCAGCTTAAGGAGAGAGATTTTAGATCTTGTTCCGTTAAGGATTCGGGTGTCAATAGGCTTCTATCTTGGGTAGTTTGATAGATAAATTGAACCTGAAGATGCCGTTCTAAACATTGACTAATTTCTAAGGGAAGAAAGGGTTTAGCAATTACATCATCACAGCCGGATGCGATGACAGAATCTCTTTGATGATGAAAAGCACTAGCCGTAACGGCAATAATAATCGGTGGGTGTGTTTTGGTTTGGCTTTTAATTTCACGGGCAGCTTCTTCACCTGTCATCTTGGGCATCCGAATATCCATAAAGATGAGGTGGGGTTCCCAGGTTTGCCAGATTTGTACGGCTTCTTCTCCGTCCCTGGCTTCTTGGACTTGAAATCCCCAAGTTTGGAGTAAAGAAATGAGTAAGAGTCGATTGGATTCATAGTCATCGACGACTAAAATTCGATAAGTGGGTTGATCTTCGGCTAGGGAAATCACCTGTGGATCGTTTGGATTGCCTGGCTCATCTCTAGAATCATCCCGTTGAATATCCTCCACGGTTTGGAATTCTTCAATATTGAGTTCAAAGTGAAACTGAGTGCCTTTATCCACGGTACTTTCAACCCTCAAGGTAGAGCCAAGCATCTGCACAAACTGTTGACTAATGGCTAACCCTAAACCGGTTCCTTCTTGACTCTGGCGACCACTTTGGGTTTGCATAAAGGGTTCAAACAGAGTGTTCAATTCCTCTGAGTCTATGCCGACTCCGGTATCGGTGATGGTAAATTGGATCTGTTTGCTGGATATCTTGTGGATTTCTAAACTGACTCGCCCCACAGCAGTAAATTTGAGCGCATTATTGAGTAAATTAATTAAAATTTGTTTTAATTTTACGCCATCGGTTTCAATCCACAGGGGGACATCCGGGGCTAGGTCTATCTTTAAATCTAGACTTTTGGCTGTGGCTTTTAAGTCAAATAAAGTCTTCAGCTCTTCGACTAGGTTAGGCAGATTAACTGAAGTGATATTTAAGGTGAAACGACCAGCTTCAATTTTAGAGAGATCGAGAATTTGATTAATTAAACTGAGTAAATAGGTTCCGCTAGTTTCAATTAGACGTAGGTGTTTTCGGTCTTCGTCAGAGAGGTTAGGACTTTGTTCTAGTAGGGTGGGATAACCGAGAATGGCATTTAGGGGAGTTCGCAGTTCATGGCTCATATTGGCGATGAATTCGCTTTTAGCTTGGTTGGCGTTTTCGGCTGCTTCTTTGGCTTGTTCGAGTGCGATATTCGTTTGATGGAGTTCTTCGGTGCGTTCAATGACTTGTTGTTCTAGAGTTTGGTTGTAGTTTTTGAGCAGAACTTCCGCTTGTTTGCGATCGCTGATATCTTGAAACACATTAAGAGCATAAATGACCTCTCCCTCTAGGTTGCGGATGGGAGTGGAGTACACTTCTATGGGGATACGCATTCCGTCAACCTCAATTTCTAGGTCATTGGCATAAACATTTTCTCCTTGCATGGCCCGTATAACCGGCAGTTGCTCTGAAGGATAGAGAGCTGAGGTTCCTGCTTGATATACTCGGTAAGCTTGGCTCATTTGCTCCCGTGTGGTATCGGGAGTATTGCCTCTGAAGATTTCTTGGGCTTTGGAATTGACTAAAATTAGTTTTCCTTCGGGATTAAACACCCCTACCCCCAGGGGCAAACTTTCAATAATTAAAGCGAGTTCGTGTTCTTTCTCGGCAATGGTTTGGAAAGAGGTTTGCAGTTGCTCCTGCATCTGGCTAAAGGCATGACTGAGGTCGTAAACCACACCAACACCACTGATGGTTACAGGCGTATCGAGATCTCCAGAAGCAATTTCTTGGGCGCTGTTCTTTAAGCATACTAGGGGTTTGGAAATCCATTGAGCGATGAGATCCCCAGCGAGAATTGAAGCGATTAAAGTGAGACCACAAAGGGCAACGGTGCGTCGGACATTGGCCCGAATCTGGCCCATAAATTCCGATCGCGGAACCAGAATCGCCAGTTTCCAGCCTTCTGGAAGGGCTGAAACCGAAGGATTCCCTTGAATTTGGATATCTTGCTCCGATAGGGTTAGTTTTTCAACATATAAACTGTAGTCTTCCCTTTTACCCGCCGGTTTTTGGATAGACAATAGAGAATACAGGGGAGCGTTCATTTCAGCCTGGGGTTGTCGATCTTCTAAATAACGTCCTGTGGCAGCCACAATTGGATCTTGACTGGCGCTGGGAGTTATCCGTTTAAAACTTCCTGGAATTACCCCTCCTTGGGAGTCCAAATCTAAGGTGAAGGGGGGATCGTCCGTAGAACTGGCAACCATTTGTCCTTGGCGATCGAGAATTATAATCCGACAGCCTTCACAGAGGGGGATTAATTGGAGAAAGGTTTGGATACGTTTTAAGTCCAGATTGACGGCAAAGATGCCCTGGAGTTGTTGGTTTCGATCGTAAAATGGGGCATAAGTATTAATAGCCAAGAGGGAGGTGACCCCAATTTGAAAGGGTTCTGACCAACCAGGGGCGCGATCTCTTTCTGCTGCCTTATACCAGGGTCGCTCCTTGACGACAAAAGGAGAAATCATCCTGAAATGTTCTTGGAATTCTCCATTCTCATCGACAAAATCAATGGTGAGTCGATCCTCTCCCGCTAAAGCATAAGTATTTTCAATCCGTCCCGGTTGATCAACGCTATTGTGCATCACCCGAAATCGTCCATCGGGTAACGCCAACATCAGACTGGTTAACGACTTAAAGAGTTTGAGTTGTCCTAAAAGATGGCGATCGATTTCCTCTGGATTATCGAGATCCAGTTGTCCTTGCTGCACTGCCTGGATATTGATCTGGTTAATTTGTAAGAGAGTCGAGAATTCACTGATCAAGTACAGTTTTACTCTAGCGGCTCGCTCTTCGATAAAGTGTTGCGCTAAATCATCAATGCTTTCTTTGCCACTTTCATAGGAGAAATAGCCCACCAAACTGACTGTTGCTAACAGTTGTACAACAAAAGGCACAATCAGAATAGCTCGTAGAGGCAGATTTTTCAGGAATATCTGACCATCAAAAAAGGATAATTTCACGACTTTTATTAGCACAGCTTAAAGCTACAAACAGCACCTAGACTCTAAGTCAGAGGCTTAGAGTAATTCTTGACTGCTCTTATTCTGGCATTAATTCTCGGAAATTAAATTCTTGGGCGCTGGGATGACAAGACAGACATTGACTGAGCTGAATGCGCTCCTTAAATTCAACTTGGGGATGCAGGGCCTTAAAATAGCGAGAATTTCGCAGGCGATAGGGGGTGGGTTCATCTTTGAGTAGGGGACGGGAAGAGAGTTGAATATAATTCCAAACCAATATCCGACCGGGATCGAGTAAGGGTTCAATCACTACGCCATAATGCTGGGGGTCTTGAATGAGTTGTCGCCAAGTCTCAGTGGGCATCACCGCAGGAGGAAGGGCAAGGTGACAACTGCCACAGTTTTCTCGGTAGAGTTCTTCTCCGAGTTGATGTTCTTCGGGGACGGGATCGACAGATTTAAGGGAAGAGAGGGAAAAGGCGGGTTGATTGAGGCTCGATAATCCCCATCCTAATGTTACTGACCAGAGGAAAAGGAGGGTAATCAGGATTAGGGGCGATCGCCGCTTGAGATTAGGGAATAGTTGGCGATATTTACGTTTCAACATGGCTCTGGTTAGCGAATTGTAGGGTGGGCAGGAGGAGAAATTTAATTAAATCAAATCAATTAATAGATTGCAAGTATTGATTCAATCTGTACCTTCAAAGACGGCAAATTGTTCTCCACAATCTGCCAAACCACGTTAGGTGCTTGAGCTTTTAACTCATCACCAAGCCTCTGCGTAGATTCTGCCATAATCTGTAACCGACGCAATACGGCATCTTGCACCAAAGCATTAGTCAAAAAATCATTCTGTCCTTGAGTGGTGTATGTCTCGACTGCTTCGATACATTCCAAAATATAGCTAGTCTAAATGAGTTGTGCAATAGACAATGCCCTCTCCCTAAATCCCTCTACCACGGGAGAGGGACTTCTACTCCCCTTCTCCCTTCGACTTCGCTCAGGGCAGCGCCTGCGGGAGAAGGGGCTGGGGGATGAGGGGCAGCCATTACATAACTCATTTAGGTTTGCTATATGAGTCAAATAAATTAAATCCCTATCACCACTCATAAAGGTTGTGCCTCTGCCAAAATCCGATCCTTAATCAAAGCACTAATGCCATCTTCAGTAAGTACATCAACTCGCCGCCCTAATAAATCCTGTAAATCCATCAATAATCCTCCTGGAAACCAAGCTGTAGTCCTGCTTGGGTCATAATCAATTAAGAAATCAATATCACTGTCTTCTGTCTCTTCTTCTCGTGCTACTGAGCCAAAAACTCGCACATTAAATGCGCCATGCTTGGCAGCAATTTCTAGAATTTGTTCCCGTTTTTCCACTAATAAATCTTGTAAAGACATTGTTCTATTCTCCCTTCTATCCCTTTAAACTACAGATCGAGTGAATGAGTTAAGTCCTGTCTAGGTTAAAACAGAAAATACCGTTGAGCCATGGGTAAAACGGTGGCGGGTTCGCAGGTGAGGAGTTCGCCGTCTGCGCGGACTTCGTAGGTTTGGGGGTCAACTTCAATGTGGGGAAGAGCATGATTGAGTTTGAGATCTTGTTTGGTGAGTTGACGGGTATTGGCAACGGCGATAGTGGGTTTTTGCAAGCCGAGTTGGGTGGCAATGTCGCGCTCTAGGGCTGCTTGGGAGACGAAGGTTAAGGAGGTTGCGGAGAGTGCAGAGCCAAAGCTGGCAAACATGGGGCGCATGTGGACGGGTTGGGGGGTGGGAATGCTGGCGTTGGCATCTCCCATTTGTGCATAGGCGATCGCGCCTCCTTTGATCACAAGTTCCGGTTTTACGCCAAAAAACGCGGGTTTCCACAGACATAAATCGGCTAATTTCCCTGCTTCCACTGACCCGACTTGCTCGGCAATTCCATGGGTAATGGCGGGATTAATCGTATATTTGGCAACGTAGCGTTTGGCGCGGGTATTGTCATTGCGGCTGCTATCTTCCGCTAAGGGGCCGCGCTGTACTTTCATTTTATGGCCGGTTTGCCAGGTACGGATAATGACTTCGCCGACGCGGCCCATGGCTTGGGAGTCGGAGGCGATCATGCTAAATGCGCCGAGATCGTGCAAAATATCCTCGGCGGCGATGGTTTCTCGACGGATACGGGACTCGGCAAAGGCCACATCTTCGGGAATGGAGCGGTCAAGATGGTGGCAAACCATGAGCATGTCGAGATGCTCTTCTAGGGTATTGAGGGTATAGGGTCGGGTGGGGTTAGTGGAGGAGGGGAGAACATTGGCCAGACCGCAAACTCTGATGATATCGGGTGCATGGCCTCCCCCTGCGCCTTCGGTGTGGTAGGTATGGATGGCGCGATTTTTGAAGGCTTCGATGGTGGTTTCGACAAACCCGGCTTCGTTGAGGGTATCGGTATGAATGGCAACTTGCACATCATATTCATCGGCAACGGATAAGCAGGTATCAATGGTTGCTGGGGTGGTTCCCCAATCTTCATGGAGCTTTAGACCCATGGCTCCGGCTAGAACTTGTTCTCTGAGGGCTTCGGGTTGCGAACTATTGCCTTTACCGAGAAAGCCTAAGTTCATGGGGAAGGCTTCGGCTGCTTGTAACATGCGGTACATATTCCAGGGGCCGGGGGTGCAGGTGGTGGCGTTGGTTCCGGTTGCGGGGCCGGTTCCGCCGCCGAGCATGGTGGTGATGCCGGAGGCGATCGCCGTCTCAATCTGCTGAGGACAGATAAAATGAATGTGGGAATCAATGCCTCCAGCCGTGAGAATCATGCCTTCTCCAGCGACGGCTTCTGTACCGGGGCCGATAATGATATCCACTTTATCTTGAATATAGGGATTTCCGGCTTTGCCAATTTTATAGATCTTGCCGTCTTTGATACCAATATCGGCTTTAACAATCCCCCACCAATCTAAAATCAGGGCATTGGTGATCACCATATCCACTGCGCCATCGGCATTGGTGATGGGAGATTGGCCCATGCCATCCCGGATCACTTTGCCGCCGCCAAATTTTACCTCATCACCGTACGTGGTGTAATCCTGTTCGACTTCAATAATTAATTCTGTATCCGCCAAGCGCAGGCGATCGCCTACTGTGGGCCCGTAGGTTTGTGCATATGCGAGGCGATCGATCCGATAACCCATAATCTTGTCCAGACTAGCTTACCCATACAGAGTCTATAATACTGTAGATATGGAATTTTTCTCTAACCATTGAGCTAATGACTCTTGATTTTCTTCATCTGTCGTTAACCGTTCCATCATCTCTACCACTTCGCGATCAGCAACTTCCAGCAAATACCCATTTAATCCTAGAAAAGTGTACATTACCATAAACGCACTGCGTTTATTTCCATCAATAAATGGATGATTTTTTGCTAATCCATAGCCATAAGCTGCGGCCAGTTCAAATAAACTCGCTTCAGTATAAGTAAACCAATGTCGGGGTCTAGCTAAACTTGCCGCCAGTAAATTTTCATCTCGAATCCCTAAACTTCCTCCATGCTGCTCAATTTGATCCTCATGGATTGCTCGCACAACTTCATCTGAAATCCATAGCGGTTCAGTCACTAAGCTAACTCCCGTAATGCATTTTTATATTTTTGGCTGCCTTGCTGATAAATTTGCATAGCTTGTTCAAAGTCTGCCTCACTAGAGAGTTTGGCTTCATTGGGTTGAGTGTCTTCAGTTGCTGAATTGAGCGAGCGCAAAACCTCTAAAGCTTCCGATAAAGACTCATCAGGCAACTGGTTCACTAAGGCAATAATATCTTGGCGTATGGCTTGAGTCATGTTACTTGATTTTGGAACTAATACTGTGGATACGATCATTATACTGATTTTTGTATATCACTAGCCCACAGCGCTCTATAATTTTGCTAAACTAAATTAACTAACCAGTTGGGGTAAAGCAATGCAAGCGTTTGAAATGATGGCAAAAGTCGATCAAAACGGTCAACTATTATTAGATCAACCTTTAGAGATTCGATCGGAAAGTCGAGTGAAAGTTATTCTGCTAGTGTCTGATGAGGAAGAAGTCGATCCCGATGATACTCCTGTCGAAGAAATTAAGGCGAGTTTGAGACGTGCTTTACAAGAAGCGAAAGAAGGCAAAAGAATCCCCTTAGAACAAATGTGGGATGGAATTGATGCCGAATAATTCAGATCCGATAAATATCGATTTAACTCCTGAATACCGATAGAGATTCAAATTACTGTATGTTTAATCGCATACTTGATATTGAAATTGATAAAAATACCAAAAGAATTTGGAGAAAAATCCTTAGATAAATTGAGATATTTACAGGCATGTATGTGTAGTCAAATAAGTTATGTCCATTGGCTACCCAAGTTGATCTTTTTTTGACGAAATCGCCCGAT
>NZ_JAQPOK010000004.1 GCF_030068445.1 Roseofilum halophilum BLCC-M91
GATGTTATGAGGTACAGTAATCGAAATGTTCCTTGAGAGTGTTGTCCCATGAAAAGCCTGAAGAATGGGCACTCTAGCGTAAAAAATGGTTTTCCCATTACCCATTACCCATTACCCATTACCGCGCGAAGCGCTGTAAGCGCTCACCTCCGAATCTCTGCAACACCTGCCGATGTATTGCCTCAACGCCGACCTCCTCGCTGACGAAACCCGCGAAGGGGAAATCGCCCTCACCCTCAGCGAACTGATTTGGGAAATCACTTGTCCCGACGAAGACCCCCCGGAACCCGCCACCCCCGCTGAACTGCGCCGCGACCTCAAAACCCTAAAACGCCGTAACCTCCTCCCCCACCGTGCCATCCTCTTCGGTAGCGAAACGGTTTCCACCCCGACCCAACCCACCCCAGAAGCGATCGCCTTTTGCCAAAAACTGACCGGGGTAATCGCCGTAGCCTTCCTCACTGACAACCCCCTAGAAGCGCCGTTAAAAGGCTTTCCCCCCAATCAACCAAATCTGTTATCTGCCATTGAAACCTGGTTAGAGGCGATTTAAGCAGCCAAGAAACCGGGACCCGTGCGACAATTTCAGCGACAAACCAGAGATTTTGCTAGAAACCCGGTTTCTGAACCCCTTAGTAAACTTCATCATGGCTGCCAATATCAACAAAAGTCGCTTGGCCATCTTCTGTGAAATAGAATAATACTCTTTCATCATAATCTACAGTAAAACTCCATAAATCCTTCAGCTTTCCCGATAGCTTATGGGTTTTCAATCTCGGGTCGTAAGGGTCTAAAGTAAACATTTCTAATTTCTGCCAAAATTTTGACTCCTTATCTTCATTCCCTTTAATCCTTTTTTTAAAAGCCCGTTTAAAAGCAGAACTAAAACTGACTTCCATGATTATTCCTCAATCAGTTGTCTCAATTCGTTAATCTGGTTAGAAAACTTGAGGTTTCCTTGTTTTTGTTCTTGCTGGGCTGCTTGGAAATTCTCATAAATCTTGTCACGACCTTCTTCTCGGAGATACTGCTGCAATAAGGATTGAATTTCTTCTTTTTCATCCGTAGAAAGACCTTTGATTCCCTCAACTACATCATTAAATGTCATCATTGACTAAGCCTCACGGTACTGACTTACTTTGAATCATATCCTATTTCACCACTTAGCAAGCCCCACCAAGGCGAACAAACTTTCGCCTCTTCTTTCACCTGGGAATCCCTGCAACACCTGCCCCTGTATTGCCTCAACGCCGACATCCTCGCTGACGAAACAAACCCCAGGGAAATCGCCCTAACCCTCTGCCAACTCATCTGGGACGAAGCCTGCCCCAATGAAGCCTATCCCCAAGCAGTCACCAAGCCTAGCCAAGCCAACACCTGAAACAACTCAAACTGCGCCAAAATCTCCCCAAACTCGCCATTCTCATCACCCATTGCCCTCCCAGGGATGAACTCATCGCCTTTTGCCGCAAGCTGACCAACATTGTCGCCATCGCCTTCCTCACCGACGCACCCCTAGAAGCGCCGTTAAAAGGCTTTCCGCCCAATCAACTGAATTTGATATCCGCCATTGAAGCCTGGTTAGAGGAGGTTTAAGAAACCGGGTTTGTGCCTGAAACTTGGGATACAATGACAATTAAGATCAAATCCGGTGAAATGACTAGGTTATTTTAAATGGTCAACACTCTAGCTAAATCTCTGACTCTCGAAGAATTTTTACAACAACCTGAAACCAAACCAGCCAGTGAATATATCGATGGAGTAATTATTCAAAAACCAATGCCACAGGGAGAGCATAGCGCAATTCAAGGCGACTTAATACCATTTATTAATGCAGCACTCCGGTCTAAAAAGATTGCTCGTGCTTTTCCTGAATTACGCTGTATTTTTGACGGACGAGCTATTGTTCCTGATGTTTCTGTTTATACCTGGGAACGAATTTCTCGCAAAGAAAATGGTGAGGTTGCTAATGTTTTTTCGGGTTCACCTGATTGGATAATTGAAATTCTTTCTCCCGAACAAAGCCAAACACAGGTGATTAAAAAGATTCTCCATACCTTAAAACATGATACTCAAATGGGATGGCTGATCGATCCTCAAGAAAAATCTGTTTTAGTTTATGCTCCGAACAAAAAAACTGAGATTTTTGATGAGCCAGACTTTATTTTACCTGTGCCAGAATTTGCCGGGGAATTAGAGTTAACTGTAGGTCATTTATTTGCTTGGTTATTAGAATAATCAGAGTGAGTTTTTGGTAAATAGTGATTATTGTAAAATTCAAGAAACCGGGTTTCTGCCATAACTTTCCCTGCTTACCCAAGATTCAAAGAAACCCGGTTTCTAGTCCCGCGAAAATTAACGATCTACTGCTGAAGTTTATCGATTAATTGAGCCTTGATTTCTTCAGCCTTGTCATTATCAATTTGACAAGTTCCGGCATTGGCGTGACCTCCTCCTCCGTATTGGAGCATTAACTCGCCAATGTTGACGGTTGAAGTCTTGTTCAAAATAGATTTACCAACGGCAAAGACTGTATTTTGCTGTTTCAATCCCCACATAATGTGCATGGAAATATTACACTCAGGATACTGGGCATAAATCATAAACCGATTTCCGGCATAAATGGTTTCTTCTTTACGCAGATCGATGACTACCAAGTGATTGTAGGCTTGGGAACAACGATCTAATTGTTGCTTAAATTGTTCTTGTTGCTGTTGGTAGAGGTTGACTCGCTCTTGGACATCGGGAAGGCCAAGAATTTGGTCAATGGTGTGGGCTTTACAATAATCAATTAATTCCATCATCAATTGATAATTGGAGATTCTAAATTCTTTGAATCGGCCTAATCCGGTGCGGGCATCCATGATAAAGTTGAGGAGAACCCAATCAGTGGGATGAAGGATTTCTTCGGCTGAAAATTGGGCAGAGTCAGCTTTATCGACGGCGCTCATCATTTCTTCGGAAATCTGGGGAAACTTGTCTTTTCCGCCATAATAGTTATAGACGACCCTGGCGGCAGAGGGGGCATCGGGATCGATAATATAGTTGTCGGGTTTAGAGTCGATGCGTAGGGTTTCACTCAAATGGTGATCGAAGACGAGGTGTGCCCCTGGAACATAGGGTAAATTGGTGGTGATGTCGCGATCGCTAATTTCGACTTTACCATCCTGCATATCTTTGGGATGGACAAACTTAATCTCATCAATCAAATTCAGCTCTTTGAGCAGAACCCCGCAGACTAATCCATCAAAATCACTGCGCGTGACTAACCGGTATTGTGAATCAACCATTACCAACCTCTTATTCAATGACAAACTGCAATCAGCCAGGGACTCTGGGATAACTATCGAGTATAGTATAGTCAATGGCTGTACGCTCAACCAAATGAGAAACCCATGAGACTCTGGATTAGCTGTTTTGTTCTTGTATTAGTGTTAGCTGAAATATTTCAACAGCTCAAAGCGCTATCAGTTCCCCTTCCTGTGTTTATGGTTGCAGGGGGACTCTTGGCTGTTGCCTCTAATTTTGAGCAAGTACGTCAATGGACTCAAAAAGCGATCCGCCAACCAGAGACTACCCCGGCTGAACCGACGGAAGTAATTGACGCGATCGATGTTACTAGCTATGAAGTAATCGATCCCCCACCAGATGGGGGGATAGGGGGATAGGGGTCAATTTTTAATTTTTAATTGAATTGACCCCATCACAACCTAATCAACTCTCTCAAGTTGCCATAGGATTTGATTTCCCTCTCGTCGAACCCTGGAAACCACCCAGTTTCGCCAAACCCAGTGATCGCCGCGACTGGTCACGGCACTCGCATTGACATCCATTAAGTCTGCCAATTCTGAGCTAGTAATCAAATAAGCATTACTGGCAATTTCGTCAGCAATGCGTAAGGTTTCGATTAGGTTTCGCAGTTGTCCAACCCGTACATCACGGGGTAAATTTTCCGCATTGTCGGAGGAAAGAGGACTCGAAGAAGCACTTACATCTGTCATGCCACTGTTTAAAGCAACATCCGTGGATTGTAGCGCGTTCTGCCTGTTTAGGGGGGAAAGACTCGATCGCTGTTCGATAGCAAGAGGTTGTTTTAAGTCAGGAGAGCGACCACTGGCAAAGGCTTTGGCGATCGCATCACAGCGTTCATTATCGCGATCGCCCGTATGGGCTGGCACATACTGCCAGGTTACCATCATAGAATTCAATTGGTCTAAACTTTCCCACAAATCCTGATTTTGTACCGGTTTTCCTTGAGAGGTTTTCCAGCCCTTATTTTTCCAGCCTCGAATCCATTGAGTAATCCCCTTACGCACATATTCACTATCGGTGAACACCTCCACCGCTTCCGTCTGTCCCAACGCCACCACCAGCCTTAAACCAGCGATCGCCCCCTGTAACTCCATGCGGTTATTCGTCGTTTCGCCCTCCGAGCCTCCCATTTCATAAACGGAGCCATCCGTAAAATTGACCACCACAGCCCATCCCCCCGGGCCAGGATTTCCTAAACACGCTCCATCGGTGTAGACGCTCTTAACCTTACGTTCAGATTCCATTAACTGCACAAACATCTCGATTTAAACCTAAATTTTATACTATAACCCTTATTTCTTTTAATCTTAAGCCTTCTCCATGGTAAAATTATCCCGGACTTCTTAACTGCCTCAACCCATGCCTTCCGATCCTCCCCGCTCCAAACCTGGGCGCAAATCCTCCCTCAGTCCAGAAAAGTATGCTCGCCTCAAAGCAGAAGCTAAAGCGCCCTATCGAGGATTACGTCAATTTATTTACGCCACCTTTGCCACATCCGGTTTCATCGGAGCCTTCATTTTCCTGGCTAAACTTGCTTCCGGAGATCGGATAACTACCAATTTAGGCAACTTAGCCGTACAAATTGGTGTCATTGCCCTCATGGTGTGGCTCTTTCGCCTCGAAAACCGAAAATAGATCCTCGCCCTGAAAAAATTTATTTTGTATGGCTCGTTGGGTATGAGTTACTCTTTGAGTTCAGTGTAACAAACTGAAACAAAAGTAAACCATTGTCCTGGGATTAGACTTAAAATAGTTAAAGACACGATCGTTGGGAGGTTAAAAACATGAAGCGCCTCCCTAGGCTGATGGAGTTGAGGCAACAAGATTAATTGCTCTACAATAATCTATGACTAATGCAAACCCATATCATTTTCCTGATAATCCTTTTCAACCTTTATCTGATTTAATTGCCAGTCATGAAGAGTGGTTAATGAATCAAATCTTGCACTATGCCAAGCGACAGGGATATGCAGTCTATACCTCAACATTGGCAGAAGCTTGGCGAGTCTCGATTTGTGGGTTATCCACCCCTTTGATGGAGGCGATCGCCGAAAATGCTGGAATTCAAGAATTAACCCCCCATCCCCCCAAAACTCTGGATATCGGGACTAGGTTTGGCATTCTTGAGGCGCAACGCCATCGCAGTCGGGGAATTACCATAGAATTATTTTTGGGACTATTTAAGTATTATCGCCAATCCTATCTCGATTTAATTGAAATAGGACAATTTACTCAGAAACAATCTCAGCACTATCGATTATTCATTCATCGGTTTTTTGACCGTATCGAACTAGGATTTTGTGGAGAATGGGTGAGTCAAAATACCAATAATACTATCCGAGAATTACAAGCAGAGAATCGAAATTTAGCGAACATTAAGAATAAATACTTGACTTTATTTGAAAGTCTCAGTGATTCAGTCTTTTTACTTGACAAAGACAATAAAATTGTTAACTTAAATACCTCTGCTGCTCGTGCTTTTACAGAACTGACCGTTCCCGGTTCTCTGTATTATAGTCCAGAACCGATTGAACTCGAACTCCCTTGGCTCACTCAACAGGTACTCAATTTTGTTAACTCTGAGCAATCAGAACAGCGCTATGAAACTCAATTATCGACTCAGACGGGTGAACGCTGGTTTGAAGTCAAATTCAAGCGGATGTTGGATGTCAGTGGTAAATTCACCGGCACAATTGCCCTGTATACGGATATTAGCGATCGCCATCAAGCGGATCGAGACCTGCGTCAAAGCGAACAACGGCTCAAAAATATTATTTCCACTCATATTCATGGTTTAGTAGTCTTAAATCAAAAAGGGCAAATCATTTTTGCCAATCCAGTGGCAGAGAATTTATTAAACCAGAAAAAAGAAGATTTAATTGGAACCTACTTTGCCGTGGACACCTCCGGAAAAACCACAGAAATTGTTTTAGAAAAATTCGGACAAATCCCTATTATCTTGCAAGTAAAATCTGTCGAAATTCCTTGGGAAAAAGAAATGGCTTATCTGGTCTCATTGATTGATATTACCAGCCTCAAACAAGCCCAGGAAAAATTACAAATTCTCTATCAAGCTTCTGAACAAAGTCCCGCTTCTATCGTCATTACAGATGCTGAGGGAAAGATTGAGTATGTCAATCCTAAATTTGAAAAAGTGACTGGATATAGCGCGGAAGAGGTCAAAGGAAAAAGTCCCAGAATTTTGAAATCTGGTCATACTACCGAGCAAGAGTATCAAACCATGTGGGATAGGATCGCATCCGGGAAAGAATGGTATGGAGAATTTAAGAATAAACGCAAAAATGGCCATATTTTTTGGGAATATGCGTCGATTTCACCGATTAGGAATTTAGAAGGAAAAATTACCCATTTTGTCGCAGTTAAAGAAGATATTACCCAACGCAAGCAAAATGAGGCGCTTTTAGAATATCAGGCAAACTATGATACATTAACAGCCTTACCCAATCGGATCTTAGCCCGCGATCGCCTCCAGCAGGCTATTGCCCAAGCCGAGCAGAAAAAAAATCAGGTGGCGATCTTGCTTTTAGATCTCGATCACTTTAAGCAAATCAATGAAAGTCTAGGTCATGAACTTGGGGATGAACTGCTGCAAGAAGTAGCCCAAAGATTACTCCTGTGTATCCAAAAAAGCGATACCTTAGCGCGATTAGGGGGGGATGAATTCTTGATTCTTCTGCCTAATCTTGAGTCCCTTTACGATCCAGAAAATATCGCCCATAATATTTTACAAATTTTGAAGACTCCATTTGAGATTCAAGGGGAAGAAATTTTTATTTCTGTCAGCATTGGTATTACCCTATATCCTGATGATGGACTCGATGCCATCATGCTGATGAAACATGCCGATTCTGCCATGTATCAAGCCAAAAACGAAGGGCGCAATACCTTTAGGTTTTTCACCCCTAAAATTAATCAGCAAGTGCAGACGCGCAACTTAGTCCAAAAATATCTGCGCCATGCTATTTTTCAAAATGAATTGTATATGGTCTATCAACCCTTTATTGACCTGAAATCTGGATGTGTTGTGGGTGCAGAAGCCTTAATGCGATGGTCGAATCCAGAACTCGGTCAAGTTAGACCCGACCAATTTATTCCCATTGCTGAAGAAACGGGATTAATTGTAGAATTAGGAGCCTGGTCTCTAGATCGAGCCTGTTCAGAAGTAGCTCAATGGCAAGAGTTATATGATTATTCTCTCTGGGTTGCCGTCAATTTATCCCCTCGTCAATTTCGGGAATCGAATTTTATCAATGAGATTTGGGCAACGGTTAAACGCTATCACTTGAGCAGTCATTGTTTAGAGCTAGAAATTACCGAACGCCTGCTCATGGAAGATATTCCCGATGCTAAAGAATTAATCGAACAATTACACAATTATCAGATTCGATTAGCCATTGATGATTTTGGCACAGGATATTCTTCTCTCAGTACCCTCAAACGCTATCCCTTCCAAGTCTTAAAAATTGACCGCTCTTTTATTGCGGAAATTCCTGAAGATCCAGAAGCTGTGTCTCTGGTGAAAACCATTCTGGGAATGGCCCAGGGACTGGGCTTAAAATCAGTTGCAGAAGGGATAGAAACGGCTGAACAGCAAGCGTTTTTGCAAAGCTTAGGTTGTGACTATGGTCAAGGCTATTATTTTAGCAAACCATTAACGGCTGAAAAGTTTCGGGACTATCTCAAGAGATACAGCGCTTCGCGCGGTAATGGGTAATGGGTAATTGCATTACCTATTACTGAGTTATTTCCGGTTGGCTAAAAAGCGAGCAGCGAGAACGCCACCAATGAGTCCAAAGAAGTGACCTTCCCAGGAAATTCCGGGTTGTCCGGGAAGTACGCCCCAGATTAGACCACCATAGACGAAACCTACGACTAGGGAAAGGGCGATCGAGGACAAATTGCGCTCAAACAAGCCTCGAAAGAGTAAAAACCCTAAATAACCAAAAATTAAACTACTCGCGCCAATATGAAAGGCTGGGGCCCCAAACAGCCACACGCCACCCCCAGCGACTAACATGGTAATGGCGGTTACCCAAAAGAAATCTGTGGTTTCTTGTACCATCACTAACCATCCCAAAATGAGAAAGGGGCCAGTATTAGCGATTAAATGGGGGAGATTACCATGTAAGAACGGAGACCAGAGGATGCCGCGCAAACCGATAAGATGGCGGGGATAAATGCCATATTGATCTAGTCTTCCTTGATAAAAGATTAGATCTACAATTTCGACCACCCAGAAGGTGGTGACAAACCCAGCCAAGATTAAGATCTGGGTTTTGAGTTCGTTAGCGATCGCCTTTCCTTCCTGACTACTCATGTTTGGTGACTCAAAGGATATCTTCTCTAGGGTAGCAATTTCTCCGGCTCTACTGGCGGAAATCGGCCTTGAAAATGGCTTGAGCGACCGGTAGAGGGGTTTTTCCACCATAACCGCCATTTTCCACCACTACGGCGATCGCCACTTGGGGGTTATAGCAAGTCTAGAACAGAATGCTCGGTTGTAGCTCACCCAAACCCCTTTAATTCAGAAAATCTTTATGATTAGATCAACTTTCCTGCCGGTAAATTATGCTAGAATCACGTTCAATTCTTTTTCTATTTCAACCTAAAGAGGCTAATAATGCCACGAACTTGGACTGATTCTCTGAAAATTGGCATTCCCTTGCTCGATCTTCAACATCAACAGTTACTCGATGAAATGGATCGATTGCTAGAAGGATTGAAGACGAAAAAATCGAGTCGAGAAATTAAAAGTATTTTGAAACTGTTGGATGGCTATGTGGCTGTCCATTTTCGTTATGAAGAAGGATGTATGAATAATTATCAGTGTCCTGTGGGTTGTGATAATCAAAAAGCCCATCAGAATTTTGTGCAGATGTTGACCCAAATTAAAAGCGAGATTGAAAATCATCAAAAATTCGATCTAGTTGCCGATCAAGTGCAACGCAATCTACTCGATTGGTTCGTCAATCATATTCGCCGCATTGATAAACAATTGGAACCTTTGGTGAAGCTGAGTAAACCGATCGCTAGTTAACGATCGCCTGTTCAAGCTGGTCTGGAGCGGTGGGGAGTTGCGCCGTTAGCACCTCTGCTCCCTGGTGTGTGACTAATACATCGTCTTCAATGCGAATGCCGCGTACATCCTTAAATTGGGCCAGTTTGTCCCAGTTGACAACATCATTATATTGGCTGCGAAATTCGGGATTGTCTAAAATCGCGGGAACTTGATAAAATCCGGGTTCAATGGTGACCACCATGCCCGACTGGAGCGGGCGATTTAAGCGCAAAAATTGTAAGCCAAAGCGATCGCTCCTTTTGCGTCCTGGGACATAACCGGCTAAATCCCCCAAGTCTTCCATATCATGGACATCTAAGCCCAGTAAATGACCGATGCCATGGGGAAAAAAGAGGGCGTGGGCATCCCGTTCGACCAAGATTTCTGGATTGCCGATTAAAATGCCGAGATCCACCAATCCTTCCGCCATTGCCAAGGCTGCTTCTAGATGGATATCCTCGTATTCTTGACCCGGTTTAACTTGGGCAATAGAGCGATCGTGGGCTGCTAAAACTACCTCATAAATTGCCTGTTGAGTCGGGGAAAATCGACCATTGACTGGCCAGGTGCGGGTAATATCGGCTGCCCATCCCCCCAGGGTTTCCGCCCCCGCATCCACAAGCAATAAATCACCAGGGGTGAGGGAATGGGGCGATCGGTCATGATGGAGAATTTCCCCGTGAACGGTGACAATACTCGCATAGGCTGGGGTCATTTCATGGGCTGTAAAGACGCTTTCAATGTGCGATCGCACCTGAGCCTCCGTTTTCGCCTGAGCTGTTCCCCTCATCCCCCTTAAGTGCCCTTCCACACTCACCGCGACAGCTTCCCGAATTTCCGATAACGCCGGTTCGTCATGGCACAAACGCAACTCAACTACCGCCCTCGCCAACTCTAAATCTTGACCCTCTAGAGGAGATACCGAACGACCTAAAATCTGTTCTTGTTGCTTGCGAGTTGCCCAATCTTGCACCGGTAGCGTCGCCCCATCTTTCCCCCTCTCAGCCAAAGCAGACAAGGGATAATGGGCATCCGCACCGATTTGTTCTGCCCACTGAGCGCCCGTCGGTTCCGGGCCGTGCCATAAGACCGAACCCGGCTCAGGATCGTTGACAAATAATGCTAACTTGCCCTGGTCGAGACGAATGGCAGCACGGGGAATGGAGAGACCGGCAAAATAGAGAAAATGGCTATTGGCGCGAAAGGGATAAACATTAGCCGGAAAATTGCGGGGACTCGGTTGACCCGACCACAAGATAACCGGAAAATCAATCTGTTGAGCTAGGTTAGAGCAGCGCGATCTCACCAAGTTAGCCAAAATCATAGGGTTATAATGCTTATCAGTAGACAACAGACAATTAGTAATGAATAATTATTCATGAATAATCGTTCATTATTCATTGTTCATTATTCATTATTGACTTGAGTACGCTGCTGAAACAAGTGCGGGCCATCAATCCGATCGCCCAAACTGACCAAATTCAAGATGTGTGGTTAGATCGTGGCGAAATTAAAGCCATGGGTGACTCCATCGATCGCTATCCCCCAGACACCGAAGTGCATGATGGCCAGGGGCTGATTGTGGGGCCGGGATTGGTGGATTTGTATAGTCAAAGCGGCCAGCCAGGGTTTGAGGAGCGAGAAACCCTAGAATCTTTAGTCCATGCAGCCAGGGCAGGGGGATTTATTCGCGTAGGGGTGCTGCCAACGACCGATCCTCCCATCGATAACCCGGCAACAGTATCTTTGCTGCAAGGGAAAACGCCCCAGTATCTGGGGGTGCAACTCTCGTTTTGGGGGGCCCTAACTCAAGGGGCGAAAGGGCAACAGATGAATCAGTTGGCAGAGTTAGCCAGTGTGGGGGTGGTGGGGTTTAGTGATGGTGCTGCGATCGCCAATTTACTCCTGTTACGCCGACTCTTAGAATATGCGGGGCCTTTAGGTAAACCGATCGCCATCTGGCCGTTAGCGGTAGATTTAGCAGCGAATGGAGTCATGCGCGAAGGTCATATTTCCACCCGGTTAGGGTTACCCGGAATTCCCGCGTCCGCCGAAACCGCAGCATTAGCAGCGCTTCTGGAATTGGTGGCCCAAACCCGAACCCGCGTCCATATTATGCGCGTCTCTACGGCTCGGTCTGTGCAATTAATCCAGGAGGCCAAGGAAGGGGGACTTCCGGTGAGTGCAAGTACGAGTTGGATGCATTTGCTGCTGGATACGGAGGCAATTTCCCCCCATAATCAAGATGGATTTATTCCCTACGATCCCAGTTTCCGTCTGGCTGCCCCTTTGGGCAATCGGGAGGATCGACAAGGGTTGATTTGGGGGGTGAGTCAAGGGGTAATTGATGCGATCGCTATCGATCATACCCCCTATACTTACGAAGAAAAGACGGTCGGCTTTGAAACCGCTCCGGCGGGGGCGATCGGCTTAGAATTAGCTCTACCTTTACTTTGGCAAGAATTGGTCGCCACCGGACAACTGACCGCCGTGCAATTATGGCGCAGTTTGAGTACCCATCCGGCTCTGTGCCTGAATCAAACCCCGCCCAGCTTGAATATAGGGCAACCCGCAGAATTGATTCTATTCGATCCTCAAGCGTCCTGGACTCCAGAACCGAACTCCCTGAAATCTCTGGCTTCTAATACCCCTTGGTTGCATCATCCTTTACAGGGTCGAGTCCTTCGCCGATTTGGGGTAATGGCGATAGAATAAACAAAAACGACGCTACTGTTTGCGATCGCATGGATTTACTGAATCAACGTCATGCTCGGTTAATCGGTTCTACGGCTCTTTTGGCTGGAGGAGCAGTTTGTGGTGGGGTTTTGGGTAGTTCCGTGGCTTCCGTGGTTGCGGGGATTATTGCCAATGATGTGATACCGCAGCACATGGAGAATCTCACGGTGCGGTTGCGCGATAGTCGGGGGCAATTGCATAATCACGATTTAGCGGAAGCCGTGGGATTGGCTATAGCATTGCTGATAAAAGCCAGAGCAGAAGCGGGCACGTATCCGGCATCGCAGAAGGGGATGGTATCCCTGGCTGAATATACCGTCAGACACTGGAAAACTATCGCCCAAGAGCTGAAAACGGTCTATCCTGAGAAATTTGCCAAAATTGAAGATAGCCAGGTTCCAGGCTTATTTAGCCAGGCTCTGGGAAATGAGCCGGGGCAAGTGTTGACGGAAGCGGATTGGTTGGAGTTGTTGCAGGAAGTGCGGGGGAAAGCCAATCTGGAATTACCGCAGCATGTGTTGCAAGAGTTGGCGCGGAACTTGCGGGATAACTTCGCGTTTGCCTTGCGGGAGGTGTTGAAAGCGGATTGTTCCGAGGGCGGGAAAGCCTTTGGGGGGTTGGTGATTTCCCTGTTGGGGGCGATTCACAACGGGTTGCAGCAGGTGCAGGTTCCCCAGGAGAGTCGGGAGGACGTGAACCGGGTATTGGCAGAACTGGAGAAGGTTGAGCAGGAGTTGGCAGGAATTAAGGCAGAAAATCAGGCGCGGTTTCAGGCGTTATCGACGCAGTTGGGGTTGGGGATAGAGGTAATTTTAGGGGAAATTGACAGAACTCAGGAGATTCTCGACAGCTTGCGGGAATGGTTGGGGGATGAGTTACGTCAGATCGGTAAAACATTGGCAGAGATTGAAAAAACGACTGGCGAAATTAAAGATATTAGTCTCGGAAATAGTGGGAAGCTGGATGAGTTGATCGACAGAGTTGGCACATTTACCCCCACATCCCAACCGGAAAGCACTTCATCTGTTGTCGGGGATGCGTTGCCCCAGATTAACCATTGGCAAGGAAGAGCGCAAGAGTTAGCGACGATTCATGGATGGTTGGATGATGAAAATCGGAAATTGGGGATTATTGTCGGCATAGCGGGGATGGGGAAAACCTCCCTTGCAGTCAAGGTGTATCGAGAGCGTGAGGATTTTACCCGCAAATATTGGGCAGAGTTGGGGGAACGCCCCCGGTTTGCAATTTTAGCGCGGCAGGTTTTGCAGCAGTTGGTGGGGATAGATCGGGATATTATAGAAAAAATGCCGGATGCTCAGTTATCGGCAATGCTGGTACAGGAGTTGCAACGGCAGCGATTTTTGTTGGTGTTGGATAACTTTGAGTCGGTAGTTGGGGATGAGGACTATTTAGAGTTTTTGCAACGGTGGTTAGGGAGTTGTCATCAGACGGAGATTTTGGTGACGACGCAGGTTGAGCCGAGGTTATCGTGGGGAGAGAAACCCCAGATCTTGCCCTTGAAACGGGGATTATCGAACTCAGAAGGAGCGCAGTTATTGGCAGCGCGGGGAGTTGAGGAACCCCTTGAGGAACGAGAGCAATTTTCCCAGAAAGTAAGCGGACATCCGTTAACGTTAAATCTAGCGGCAGGGATGTTAAGCACTCAGAGAGGAGAGGAGCGGATAACCCTGGCAGAGTTAACGACAGATATCAGTGAAGCGATGCAGCAGCTTGCAGGAAGGCATCGCCAAGAAAATCATGTCCAGTTGCTGGTGGTGTTGGATCGCTGTTTTGGTTGGTTATCTCCAGTTTGGCAAGAGCGGTTATTGCGGCTGACGGTATTGCGGCAAGGATTTAATCGCCCTCTGGTAGAAGCCATGGTGGGAGAGGGTATTGGAGATGAGGAACTGCCGAATTTAGGGATTCAAGGGTTTCTGGTGGCTTTGGCGAAAAAGGATCGGCAAGAGCGACAGCGCTATGAGTTTCAGCCGTTTATTTTGGAGTATTTGCACTGTCGCGCTGGGGAGGTGAAGGAAGCGCACCAGCGAGCGGTGGAGGTATATCGCAGTCGGTGTGAAATGCCCCAAGAGTGGAACAGGGCAACGGTTGAGGATGTACAGGATTATTTGGAGCTGTTTTATCACCTGTGCCAGTTGGGAGAGTATGTGCAGGCGTTTGATGCGATTTACAATCATCTCGGCAGTCATAAGAAATCTGTTGATAAGTTTCTAGAAGTACGCGGTTACAACTCTCTACGGGTTGAACTCTATCTGCAATTAATACCTCATTTACCCAACCGGCAAAACTGGCGCTATACTGCCTCTTTAACTAGCTTAGGCATCGCTTACTATGCCCAAGGAGACTACGAAGCAGCCCTATCCTTCCACCAGCAGTCTCTGGAAATCGAACAACAAATCGGCGATCGCTCTGGCATTGCCTCTTCTTTGGGCAACTTAGGCAACGCTTACAGTTCCCAAGGAGACTACAAAGCAGCCCTATCCTTCTACCAGCAGTCTCTGAAAATATCTCAAGAAATCGGCGATCGCTCTGGCATTGCCAATTCTTTCACGGGCTTAGGCATTGCTTACCGTTCCCAAGGAGACTACAAAAGCGCCATATCTTTCCACCAGCAGTCTCTGGAAATATCTCAAGAAATCGGCGATCGCTCTGGCATTGCCTCTTCTTTGGGCAACTTAGGCAACGCTTACCGTTCCCAAGGAGACTACGAAAGAGCCATATCCTTCTACCAGCAGTCTCTGGAAATCAAACAAGAAAGCGGCGATCGCTCTGGCATTGCCACTTCTTTCAACAACTTAGGCATCGCTTACGGTTCCCAAGGAGACTGCGAAAGAGCGATATCCTTCCACCAGCAGTCTCTGGAAATTGCACAAGAAATCGGCGATCGCTCTGGCATTGCCGCTTCTTTGGGCAACTTAGGCAACGCTTACGATTCCCAAGGAGACTACGAAAGCGCCATATCCTTCCACCAGCAGTCTCTGGAAATCAAACAACAAATCGGCGATCGCTCTGGCATTGCCGCTTCTTTGGGCAACTTAGGCAACGCTTACTATTCCCAAGGAGACTACGAAAGCGCCATATCCTTCTACCAGCAGTCTCTGGAAATCCAACAACAAATCGGCGATCGCTCTGGCATTGCCAATTCTTTCAACAACTTAGGCTTAGCTTACTATTCCCAAGGAGACTACCAAAGAGCGATATCCTTCTACCAGCAGTCTCTGGAAATCCAACAACAAATCGGCGATCGCTCTGGCATTGCCTATTCTTTCATGGGCTTAGGCAACGCTTACAAATCCCAAGGAGAGTACGAAAGAGCGATATCCTTCCACCAGCAGTCTCTGGAAATCCAACAACAAATCGGCAATGTTGCTGGTGAAGGAGTATTACGGGGTAATCTGGGAGAACTCTTAATCCAACTCGAACGCTATTCAGAAGCAGAAGAGTCCTTACAAACCGCCTTAACTCTTGCCACCCGCGTTAACGATCTTCCCAATCAAGCCCATGTTCACTACAACTTGGCCGTACTCTATCAAAAGCTGGGCAATCTCGATCGCGCTCGCAGCCATTGTCAGCAAGCCCTGGCGTTAGCCACCCAGTTAGGGATACCCCTGGTTGAAGAATGCCAGAGGTTGAATGAACAATTAACAATGAACAATTAACAACGTTGCCGCTAGAAACCGGGTTTCTATCCGAATCTAGGGTTGGAGTTGGAAGAGGGTGAGAAACCCGGTTTCTTTGGGTGGGGGGAGCGATCGTTACTCTCTCTCTTCATGTTCTAGTATAGCTTCAACACAACTTTTCAACGGTTCTAACTTAGTTTCAATAATACTCCATATAATTTGAGTATTGAGCGAGAAATAGGCATGGGCAATAATATCTCGCAGTCCAGCAATCTTTTTCCATTCCACTTGTGGATATTTAATCCGGATAGTCTCAGGAATCTGCTTCGTTGCTTCTCCAATGATGTAGAAGTTGTGAATGACAGCATCTAACGTTCGTCCATCTTCAATCAACTCATCATAGGTCATCGATCGCGTGTAGCTTTGGATATTGTCAATGCTGCTGAGAATATCAGCCAGATATAAACTGAGATTACGCGACATGGATGGCTTGATTAATCACGACTTCACGAATTCGAGGCTTCAGATCTTCTTTGATCACCAGATCGACTTTCTTCGTAAACAAGTCTTCTAGAAAGAATTTTAAATCCATATAAGCATCAAATGTGATTTGTCCTTCAAATTCTACCAGGAAATCCAGGTCGCTATCGGGTCTAGCTTCGTTGCGAGCAACAGAACCAAACAGCTCTAGAGATTTTACCCCCAAATTATGCAAAGTTTCTAGATGCTCTTTGAGGGTAGAAATGACGGTTTCTTGATTCATCATTTGAGGGATGGATTGTAGAATGGCTAGATGACGCTCATTATAGCAGTCTCGATTAGATCGCCATTATTCATTGTCACGATCCACATTCTCTAGGATTTCGGTCACCGTTTCTACTGGCAGATCCAAGATTTCGGCGATCGCTTCAGGAGATAAACCATAACGAGCCATCTGGGAAATAACCTCTTGTCGCGTCTCTTCTCGCCCTTCTTCTCGCCCTTCTTCTCGTCCTTCAGTTAAGGCTTCTTGGTAAACTTTAGTTTGTCGAATTTCGCTCAGTCCTAACATCACTTCAATCTCCTCCCGGCTTTTGGTGGGTAGCTTATAGACTATTATAGTCTCGATCAAATCAATCAGATTCTGTTGTACCTGTTGTTGGCTTAACTGAGATTTCGCTTGTGCTATCAGGGTTTTGGCTTTTTCCGGAGCGCTACTTTCATCTTCGATAATCAGTTTAACCACGCCTAACCCCAACGACTGTTGAGGCAGTTCATTCAGGTAAATGCGTCGCACTTGGGGAAGTTGGAGGGGTTCAGCAAAGTGTAGGGGATTTATCCTCTCCGTGTTCCGGTTGGGATAAATGACAACCACTTGCCAAGGGTGAGGAGGCTTATATTGTCTCAGATAGAGGAACACTTCACTAAATAAGCGGTAATAGAGATCTTCATCCGGTTGAAATTGCACCTCGGTGATATAGAAAGGAAGATCGGGGTTATTGCTACTGGGAAGAAACAGTCCATCCAGACGGAAAGCCAGTTGCTTCACTTCTACGGAGGTAAAAGTGTAGAGATTGGCTCTGGTTGAGGGAAGTCCACAGAGTTCAAAGAAGAATTGGGGAAAATCTTGGAAGACTTTGTAAAAGAGGGTATCGGTTTTCATCCGGTTATGGAGATTGAGGCATGAGTTTATTATCCCAGAAACCGGTGCTTATGGAGTTACAACCCAGTTTCTATCCGTATCTAGGGTAGGAGTTGGAATAGGGTGAGAAACCCGGTTTCTTTCGGAGTGCGTCCGACATGAATGGGTGGGGGGCGATCGCGCTGGCAACCAGAAACCGAGGCACTTGAGGATACAATGTCTCTACAGTATCAACTAAAAGGTTAAATACAACCGATGGTTTCCAAAATTACTAAATGGGGGAATAGTTTAGCCATTCGTATTCCTGAATCTCTAGCTCAGGAGATTGCACTTTCTGAAGGAACGGATGTCGATCTGCAAGTCATCGATGGCAACTTGGTGATTAAAGTGCGATCGCATTCCTCCTATT
The DNA here is from genome assembly GCF_030068445.1 of Roseofilum halophilum BLCC-M91. GTDB lineage: Bacteria > Cyanobacteriota > Cyanobacteriia > Cyanobacteriales > Desertifilaceae > Roseofilum > Roseofilum halophilum. The sequence goes on from NZ_JAQPOK010000004.1 coordinate 17,796, forward strand.
CATTAGAAGAATTGGTTACTGCTATTACTCCAGAAAATTGCCATCAAGAGCAAGAAACTGGTGGGGCTGTGGGGAATGAGATGTGGTGACTACGGAAGCAGAAGATCGATATGTTCCCAAGCGAGGGGATATTGTTTACATCAACTTTAATCCAACTAAGGGCCATGAACAAAAAGGCTCCCGCCCTGCTTTTGTAATATCGCCGTATAGTTACAATCTGAGAACCTCTCTGGCGTTATTCATGCCAATTACGCGACAGCAGAAGGGTTATCCTTTTGAAGTGATATTGCCTTTGCAGCTAGAGACTCAGGGAGTAATTTTAGTCGATCAAATTAAGTGCTTGGATTGGCAAGCTAGGAAGGTACGGTTTAAAGAGACTGTACCAGAGGAGGTTGTGGAGGAAGTCAAAGCTAAGATTACACCTCTAATTTTGTAAAGATTGACATGAATAGGTGGGGGGCGATCGCTTCTTGGTAAACTTTGGTTTGTCGAATTTCCCTCAGTCCTAACATCACTTCAATCTCCTCCCGGCTTTTGGTGGGTTATAGATAAGAGGATAAGCCAAATGGGGTTTTGTCGAAGCCACGATCGCCAACTTCCCCCCTTATACTCTATTTTGGGGGGGCCAACTAGGGGCTGTTCCTGATTATGGTATAGGGTGCAGTCCTTTGCCATTGGTCGTTGGGGAAAATCACAGCTATCATCGGCATGATAGATGCAAGTGTCACACAGATAGCCCTCCCCTTGGGAATGGTGCAGGGTAATACCTGGATGACCATAGGCTTTGAGGATAAATTGACAGTGGGGACAACTCACCGCATCAGAAGCGATCGCCTGTTCACATCTAGGACATTGAACCATAATTCCTATTACCTATTACCTATTATCAGCGCGAAGCGCTATAACCATTCTGATTGAGTCATCAACGAAGCAACGGCCTCAGACATTTCTACTTGTTCAAATTCAGTATAAAACCGGCTCACACTTAAAAATGGGTCAGGGGTCGCTAAAATAATCACCCGATCGCACCAAGAGCCTAACTGCTCCTCTAATCCTAGGGGAGCGATGGGGGTGGCGACCCAAACTTGGGCAGGGCAACGGGCGCGGGCGGCTAAAATAGCCACTGCCATGGTCATGCCTGTGGCTATCCCATCATCAACTAAAATGGCGATCGCCCCTTGAGGATCGATCTTAGGGCAGTGGGGGGCTACGGTGGCTAACTGCTCTTGGGCCCGTTGCTGGGCAACCGCTTGACGACTTTGCCATGTTTTCCCTGAACCTTGTTCTTGGGAGAGGGGAGACCAGACCACTTGTCCACAGGCCGTGACTGCGCCTACAGCTAATTCTTGGTTTTGGGCACTAGTGATTTTTTTGGCCACAATTACATCTAAGGGACAGCGAAGGGCTTTAGCAATCGGTTGAGCTACGGGTAATCCCCCCCTCGGAAGAGCATAAACAATTACCCGTCCTGAATGGGTCAAGTAAGCTTGCCACGATTCTAGTTCGGGTTGAATGGCGATCGCCAATTGTTCGCCCGCATCTTGGCGATCGCGAAATGGTAGGATGATATTGCTCATCTGCACAAATTGCCTAACTGCAATTAGCCATAATCATAAACAATCCAACTCGGTTAGCCGAGTATGAAGGATTGGCACAAACTTCAATCATCGATTACTCTATTATCCATGATCTCAAAACTAGCGATTCAACCTTGATTCATTCTAGTGGTAAATTATTAGTCATTCACGGTAGCCGAGACCCTCGCACCCATCAGGGCATTCAGGACTTGGCTCAACAGGTGCGTACTCGTTTAGAAAGCCAATGCAGTTCCTCCCATATAGTAGCAACCGCCACTCTAGAATTGGGGAAATACACTTTATCCGAACAAATTCAACAGTTGGGCGATCGCCTCTTGCGGCAAAATATTGCTCATCTGCAAATCATTCCCCTGTTTCTACTTCCGGGAATGCACGTCATGGAAGACATACCAGCCCAAGTACAGGAAGCGCACACCCTGTTAGCAGAGGATCTGCATTTAGAAACCTGTCCTTATTTGGGTAGCCATCCCCAACTGCAAAAACGATTGGCAGAACAAATCAACCCCACAGATCGAGAAATTTGGATCATCATGGCCCATGGTAGCCGCCGAGCGGGTGGTAATCAACCCGTAGAAACCCTCGCCCATCAATTGGGCATTCTGGATGCCTATTGGTCGGTGATGCCATCCTTAGACTGGAGAATCAGTCAATTAATGGATCTGGGATATCGTCGGATTGGGGTGTTGCCCTATTTCCTCTTTCCTGGCTATATTACGGATGCGATCGCCACAACTCTAGCGGAAAAACAAGCCGCTTATCCTCAATTCAAATATAGTCTTGGCTCTCCCCTCAATCAAAATCCCCATTTAGTCCAAATGGTACTGGACTTAACAGTATCTTCCCCAGTTTCTACCCTAATCTGAACTCTACACAACGTAACTCAAATCCCTATGACTTCTTCTCCTTCTCCCGTCGGTAAAGTCTATCTCGTTGGGGCTGGCCCTGGCGATCCAGGGTTAATGACGCTTAAAGGTAAAGACCTGCTTCAGATGGCTGATGTGGTGGTTTATGATGCCTTGGTGAGTCCTCCCATTTTGGAGATGATTAACCCGAATGCTACAAAAATTCATGGGGGAAAACGACGGGGAAGACATTCACTCAAGCAGGATGCAATTACCCAAATTTTAATTGAAGAAGCCCAACATCAGGCGATCGTTGTGCGTCTCAAAGGGGGCGATCCGTTTATCTTTGGGCGCGGTGGGGAAGAAATGAGGGATCTGATCGCTGCGGGAATTCCGGTGGAAATTGTGCCCGGTATTACCTCCGGAATTGCTGCCCCCGCCTATGCAGGTATTCCATTAACCCATCGGGGCTATAGTTCTTCAGTGACTTTTGTAACGGGTCATGAGTCCGTGGGCAAGTATCGACCCCAGGTCAATTGGCCGGCGATCGCCCAGGGTTCAGAAACGATTGTCATTTACATGGGTATTCACAATTTACCCCAGATTATCCCCCAACTGCTTGAGGCACAGTTATCTCCCCAAACTCCCATCAGTCTTATCCGTTGGGGAACTTGTCCCGAACAAGAAACTTTGGTTGCTACCTTGGAAACAATCATTGCCAAAGTGGAAGCAACGGGATTTACTGCACCGGCGATCGCCATTATCGGTCATGTCGTGGAAGCTATCCCAAACACTGAGTTTCTACGAGCATCGGGGATAGCCTAACATTCTTTTCTAGATTTGAGATAACGTCGGATAATCAATATAACCTTTGGCATCATGGGTGTAAAAGGTCGCTTGATCCGGTTCATTTAAGGCGGCTCCTTGTTGGAACCGTTCCACTAAATCAGGATTGGCAATAAAGGGGACACCGTAGGCGATCGCGTCAGCTTCCTGGTTGCGAAGGGCTGCGGCTCCCGTGTGAGCATCATAACCCCCATTGAGGATAATCGAATTTTTGAATTCCCGGCGCATATGGGGTGCGGCTCGTTCGACTCCTTCCACGCCAAAGAAATGACCGGGCAAGGGTTCCAGAATGTGGAGATAGGCAAGGTTGAAGGCGTTGAGCGCGGCTGCGGTATAGGTAAAGCTGGCGATCGGATCGCTGTCTTTCATGTCGTTAAAGGGGTTGTAAGGGGATAATCTCACCCCAACGCGATCGCCACTCCATTCTTGAATGACGGCTTCCGTCACTTCCAGCAGAAACCGGGCACGATTTTCGATACTGCCCCCATAACTATCGGTGCGGTGATTCACGCCATCCCGGAGAAATTGATCGATCAAATAACCGTTCGCTCCATGGACTTCTACCCCATCAAATCCGGCTTCTTTGGCATTACGGGTGGCAAGGACATATTCTTGAATCACACCGGGAATTTCTTCTAAGGTGAGAGCGTGGGGGATAACATAAGGCTTTTTACCTTTGGGAGTGCGAACTTCTCCTTGGGGAGCGATCGCCGAAGAAGACACCGGTAAACCCCCTCCCGGCTGAAAGTCGGGATGGGAAGCTCGCCCAGTATGCCACAGTTGCAACACAATTTTTCCGCCTTTTTGGTGGACAGCTTCCGTTACTTTTTTCCATCCTGCCACCTGTTCCGCCGTATGAATACCGGGACTTTGTTCCCATCCGGCAGCTTGTTCGGAAATTTGAGTGGCTTCTGAGACGATCAAGCCTGCACTCGCTCGCTGAGTATAATACTCAACCATCAAATCATTAGGAATTCGGGAAACTCCGGCACGCCCTCTGGTTAAGGGAGCCATCAAAATTCGATTGGAAATGGCGATCGCCCCTAGGTTGAGCGGTTCAAAAAGGACAGATAAGGATTCATCTGTGGGAGAAGAAACGGTAGCACCAGACATAATCGCAGCTCCTATGTTAGTTTTCTGTTCGATACTTCAATTTTATTGAACTATTAAACTATATGCTTGAATGTCTTTACAAAAAAACCCGCTAACTTAGCGGGTTTTTTCATCAACGGTATGATGGCTCAGTTTAAGCTAATCAGGTTTAAGCATCACTTTCAATGTGAATGAACAACAAACCCATAACCACAGCCGGAGTTACTAAACCGACTAAAGGAACCAAGATAAACGGTAAGAAAGAAGCAGCGTAAGCACCTGTCATGTCAAAAACTCCTTATGACCAATTTGCAGTTAAAACTTTATACTGTTTTCCTCAAAGGAAATTCTGGGCTGAACCAACTCAATTAGGTTAGTTATTCAGAGTCTATCCCACAGACCAGATTTTATTCACAACCTCTTGTAGAGGAGCTAGGTGGGGGGTGAGACAGAGGAAGTAGGCAAAGAATGCACCACCGCAAGCGCCTAGGAAGAAGCTGCTTGCAAAGTCACCCCAGCCATCTTTATCCCACAGATTAGAAGGAGCAGATGGAGTTGCCGATTCTACAGGAGGATATTTGACATCAGCCGCACCATGGAGAGACAGAGCGATGGTTAAAATCGAAATCAGACCAATGGTGGCTAATAAACCTGCCAGGTTAGCTAATTCTGTTTCGCGCAGGGGGCCGAGTACGAGAAAGGGGCCATACAGGAAGTAACCGTGAGCCATACCAATTTCAAGACCTCTGCGGCTGGCAGAAAGACCTTTACGATAGGCAGGAAGATTGCCAATAAAGGCGCGAGTGAATGCAGAATCGCTAATCGGAGTCGAGAGGTGACCAACCTGGGGATTGCCCCCATAGGCTGCGATCATCTCAATATCTCTGGAATCAGCCATGTGTTCTTCTCCTCATAATATATGTATGATCGATGGAAATTAGGCTCGAAGGCTTAACGTCATATCTTAAGCAAAAAGGGGAAATGTTGTTACAAAGTCACCTCTGTCCTTTAGAAAAGTTTATGTTTTGGGGATCAAAATCAGAATTGAGACAGAGTTAGAGCCAGATTTGTGGGATTATTGTAAATTTTTGTTAAGTCCTCCCCAGGAAAAAGTTGGGGATCGGCCGACATCGACTAAAGTTCACAGGTAAGTTATCAGAGATAGCACCAGAAGTGATTCACTTGGGTGTACGATCGATATCAGTTTTGGAGGAAATCAGATTATGTTTGCCATTATTGGCTTGATTGTCGGTATCGCCGCAGGGGTAGCCCTGTCCTACTGGCTCGTAGAAAAAAGACTCGATGAACAAAAAGAAGCCTTAGAACAAAAACATCAGAAGGCGATCGAAGACCTAGAGCGCAATCACCAATTCCGGTTAGACAAAACCGTTGAAGACATCCGAGAACAGGCGATCGCCGATGCGAAACAATCGGCTCAAACCACGCCCACAGACGGCAAAGCCCAAGTTACCCGTCCAGAAACAACCGAACCCTCTCAAGCCACACAAGAGACTCAACAGAGCCTTCAGGAAATGAAAACCCTGGTGGCCCAAGAATCCCGGATTCGCCAAGTTACCCTCGCCCAGCGAGAACACTATCAAAGCCAGGCTCAACAAGCGGTTCAATCCTTAGAACAACCCGAAGCCCCAGAAGACCCTCCCATTCCTGATACAGAAATCGCACCTTCAGTACCCGTTTCTAACCCCTCACCCCCCCCATCTCCGGAGTTGAACTAAACGCCAACACCGAAACCCCTCAGACTCCAGAATCTGAAACACCAGAAACGGTTAACCCCTCTGAACCTAGCCCAGTTTCTACTTCCCTCGACCCCAGTCAAATTCTGCGATCTTTAGGAACTTGGCCCCAACTGTCCGCATTACCCCAATTGCTCGGCTACACCCGCCATCAAAGTCCTCAAATTCGCCAGCAAGTCGCTTTAGCCCTCGGACAACTCGCCGCCTCCTGTCCCTTGCGCTCAGAAACCGAACGAATTATTTCCACCCTTGGGTCACTGAGTCAAGACTCCAGTCCCCTCGTGCGTGAAGCGGCCATGACTGCCCTGGGAAGTATTAAATCCGACCAAGTGTTGCCCTATTTACAACGGGGCTTAAACGATGCTGTGTCTGATGTTAAAAAAGCAGCGTCTTTAGCCTTGCAACACGCTAGACACTCCCAGTCCCCCTCTTCAAAACCTCGGTCTTTATGGGAAAACCGACCCGGAAGTGGGGGAATGGGGGAATAGGGGAATGGCGGGAGAACCCCTTACCATTTTCTTGTAGGTTGGGTTAAGCAACGAAACCCAACCTAACGATAGGATCGCCAACGATCGCACTCTAGCCGTATCTACCCGTTCAATTATGAATCAACAACTCGCTTTTTTAGGACTCGGAGTCATGGGTGGGCCCATGAGCGCTAACCTAGCTCGTGCTGGATACGCCATCAAAGGATGGAATCGTACCCCCGATCGCCCAGGAGTGAAAATTGCTCTAGAGGCAGGTGTAAACATTGTTTCCTCTATCCAAGAAGCAGTAGCCACAGCCGATATCATTTTCTCCTGTGTAGGTGATGTGCCCGACGTGGAGGAAGTCCTATGTGGTGCTGGCAGTGTGGCAGAATGGGCAAGACCGGGGACGCTGGTGGTGGATATGAGTACCATTGGCCCAAAAGCGGCACAGGCGATCGGCCAAACCCTATCCGCTAAAGATTTACACTTCTTAGATGCTCCCGTCTCTGGGGGAGATGTGGGGGCCCAAAACGGCACATTAACCATCATGGTGGGAGCAAATGAAGCCGATTTTCAGGACTGCCTACCCTTCTTTGAAATCATGGGAAAATCCATCCACCTCTGTGGCCCTGTCGGCAGTGGCCAAGCCGTTAAACTCTGTAATCAAGTCCTTTGCTCGGCTAATTTAATTGGTTTATGCGAAGCCATCAAACTTGCCCAAAAACAGAACATTGACCCCAATTTAATTGTCGAAGTCTGTAGTGGGGGTGCGGCCGGTTCTTGGGCCCTATCCAATCTTGGCCCTAAAATTAATCAGTCCGATTTTGCTCCTGGTTTTGCCATCAAGCATATTTTAAAAGACTTGCGCTTGGTTCTAGAAATGCTTGAAAACCAAGAATTTCCCGGAACCGAGTTAGCTAATCAATACTTTAAGCAAGTTGAAACCTTAGAAAATGGAGGAGAATTGGGAACTCAGGCTATGATGAAAATTTATAACCCCTAGGGTGCATTCCTTGGAAGATCAGGAAAAGGAATAGGGGTAGACGTTATGGCCACCATAACGATCAATTAGGGTCAACTAGGGTGGATTTCCTAGACTTGGAAAAACTGCCCCTACCAACCGGTCAACCGCTATCAGTCTATGTCATCATCATCCCCAAAGCGCCCTTCCTTAACCACAGGGTTAGCTGCACTCAAGCATCGAAAGTATGAGCAGGCGATCGCCCACTTAAACGGTGTTTATACCAATGAATCGGAGGGCATTCGCAAAAGACGGGCCCAACAAGGATTAGTCATTGTCTATCATAAACTCGGTCAAGGGCAAAAAGCGCTTAATTTATGCTACTTGCTCACCTACAGCCCGGATGCCACCTTCCAGACTTGGGCAAAAAAAACTTTACCGAAACTCAAGCATCAGTTCCCCGATCTTGAGCCATCAACCGATATCTCCCCGGATGCTCCCACGGATGCTTTGCCTGTTGCTCCTCCTCCAGTTCCTCAAGGGGAAGTGAAAGAAAACCCTCAGCCTGTATCCCTTTCCCCTGCTTCTCCAGAGGTGAGAACCTGGAAACAAGCGGGACGCGCTAAACGATGGGGTACGCTTCCAAAAACCTGGAAACTCGGATCGGAGAGGCGTTGGTTATGGGGTTTGCAAGGGATAACGGCGATCGCCTTTTTTGTCTGGATGGTGACTGTCGTTGAGATCAGCTTTTCCCTAGTCCAGTATCTGCTCTCTCTGCTGCCCTTACTCAGTCCCTGGCAAATTCTCTATCGAGACCCCAGTTTATTCCTATTTATCTTCTCCTTATTAATTTTTATCGCCTCTCCAGCTCTGCTCTCTCTGCTGCTCAAAAAAGAGTATGAACTCGAACCCCTGAATCTAGAGCATCTGAAAACTATCCGCCCAGAATCTGCCACTGTGATTGAGCGCGTCTGTCGTCAACGTAAACTTCCTCCCCCGAAATTGGGAATTTTACCGACTGCCTTACCCCTAATTTTCACGTATATTCAATATCCAATCGGTCACTTACGGCCTACGGGTTATATAGCGATCTCTCAGGGAATGCTCGATCGCCTGGACGATGATGAACTGGCTATCCTTTACTCTACCCAACTTGCTCATATCCTTAACTGGGATTTTCTCCTGCTCTCTTGTTGTGTCTGTTTCTTACAACTTCCCTATAGCCTCTATTGGTCGGTGTCTAAATTGGGAGAGCGTTTGGCCGATCGCCTGGAGATCCCTCTACTAGAACTCACCATCAGAGGGCTATCGACCCTCTTAGCCAATCTCAGTTATACCTACTATCATCTGTTCCGTCTCCCCCTCGTCTTACTCTCCCGATGGCGACTGCTCTATAGTGATGCCACAGCAGTGAGTATAACGGGTAACCCCAATGCCCTCACCCGTGGACTGTTGAAACTGGCTCAAGGTTGGCACAGGGGCATGATGGACGCATCGAGTATCCCGGAAGTTCTAGAACGCTTCGATCTCTTGCTTCCCCTGGGAATAGAACAGGCGATCGCCATCGGGAATTTAGCCCCCAATCAACCCTTTGAACCGCTTCTCCAGTGGGATATACGCCATCCCTATCGCTACGGAGTCACCCTGTTGAGTAGCCATGGACGGTTGGGCGATCGCCTGCAACGGTTAACGGATCTAGCCCGATTTTTCCGCTTAGAGACAGAGCTAGATCTGCCCTTTATCCCTCCCCGTCGCTTCTCCTTACCCTCTGATTTTCAATCATGGCTCAAAGCAGGGGTGAATTTCATTATCAGCACTGGGATCGCCATTGATCGAGGGCTGCCCCTACTTCCTCGCGCCCTCTGTCAAGCGCTCATTTTGGGGATTGGATTTCGTCTACTGCTGATGCTGGTGGGGAAGATCGCCGATGTTTTCTATGTTGGTCAACTGGTTTGGCTCTCCCAAGATCAAGATGGGGATTTAATCACTGCCTGTTATTTGATTAGTTTCAGCCTGATCTTGATGTTTCAGATTAATCGCTTTTATCCGGAAGTACGCCCCATTAAGCATCAGCGCATCGATCGCTCAGATACCTTAACCGCCCTACAAACTGATGCTACCTTACCCCCCAAAAAGCGCGAAATTATTCGCTTAGAGGGCAAACTCTGGGGGCGACGCGGGGTTCATAATGGCTTAGGACAGACGTTAATCCTACACTCTTCTGCGGGGTTGATTCGTTTACGCCATTGCCCCCGTGTCAGTGTTTTCGGGGATTGGGGGATTAACATCGTTTGTCCCAAGGATTTGATCGGACAGTCCGTGAAGGTGGGGGGGTGGTTGCGTCGCGGCGCTGATTTGGCCGTGGATTTAGCCTATTTGGAGGGCAGATCCCAACTGGGAGCCTATAGTTATCATCCCCCGATCCTGTCTGTGGTGGCGATCGCCTCCGGACTTTGGGGCGCTTATCTGGTTTGGCAAACTTAATGTAAAGATATTTGGCGAGATTTGAATCGATGTGTTACATTTCTTAACAAGAAGACTCAAGCCAGAACAGTCAATCAACCTAGCGATCGACAATCGATCAACCATAGTGCAGGATGGGCTGCTTTGGAATCATGTGTTCTTCCTCCCAACACAGCAAGTTGACCAGCCGCACAACCGGCTGGTTTTTACTATCCGTTAGCCAGAGAATGAGGAAAATTTCAGCACAAGGGGATGACAAATTCTCTAACTTAAGGGTAAAATAATTGAGTTTTGGGTAGCTCCATCTGCCAAAACGTGATAGGTTAAATATGGCATGAAGTAAACATGGTAGAGCCACCTAAAGAAGATAAATATGTGCTCGATCGCGATAGGAATATCCGGAAAATTTATAGTGACTCCAAAGGGAAAACCCGGCTCTTCCTTTTCCGAGTCTTCGGAATCGATAAAGCCTGCCATGAGACTCAATGAGCAACGAGATGCCTAACCCAATTCCAATAGTAAAGGTTTACCAACGAGGTGAATATTTTACTGTGTTTGCCAATCGTCTTCAGTGTGTCGAACGCTACATCAGCGATCGATACACGAGGTCATGCCATGTCTATAGTTAACTCAGACTAAATAGGGAGGTCTTATCAATGTCTGTTCGGTTATACGTTGGTAACTTACCGAAAGAAACGGAAAAGCAAGAGCTAGAAGCCGTTTTTGCTGAAACAGAACCCAAAGTTTCCACCAAGGTCATTACAGACCGTAAGACAGGAAAATGTCGCGGATTTGGGTTTGTGACGGTTAAAAATGAAGAGCAAGCCGACCAAATTATTGAGCAATTTAACGGTTATTTGCTCAACGAGAATGCCCTCAAAATTGAAAAAGCCCAGCCTCGGAACAAGGGTAAAGAGGGGGGAAGTGCCGAGGGTGGATCGGTTTCGAGTGGTTCGACTGCCAGTTCAAGTGGTGGCGGAAACCGCAAGAAAAATAAATCCAAGAAAAGCTCTTCTGGTTCTAGCCAAGATAGCGGTTCCATTCAACCCGATCCTCGTTGGGCTGCGGATCTGGAGAAACTTAAAGAAATGCTGGCAGCACAAACAGCTAAAAATTAGCCCAGTTTTACCAGCACTGCTTGCTGACGAAGGTAAAGGAATGAATCCTTTACCTTTATTTGCTATTGGCTTTGATCGATAAAACCCTGGACAATATCTTGTAGGGTTTGGGCATCAAAAGGCTTAGTCAGATACTGAGTGGCTCCAGCGAGTTGCCCTTGTACTTTATCAAACGGGCTATCCCGCGCCGTCACCATAACAATAGGAAGGGATTCAAACTCAGGGATACTGCGAATCGTGCGGCACAGTTCAAGACCATCAACCCCTGGCATGGAAACATCGAGTAAAACCAGAGTGATGGATTCATTATAAATCAGATTTAAGGCATCTACAGCATTATCAGCAGTTAAAACCTCTACGCCTCGATCCTTGAGTGCATTTTGAATCGATTTTTGGACGATCGCACTGTCGTCAACGGTAAGAACTTTCGGTGCAGATGGCGGAGTTGTGAACAACACGGTTGCCTCATCACGTACAGATTTAGGAATCCTCACAAGGGAAATTGGGTGAGTTTGGGAAATTTTAAGTCAAACCCTTGACAAATCCCTAGCACTTAAGGTTATCATATCAAAGGTGAAGGCAATGGGGTGTAGCCAAGCGGTAAGGCAGCGGGTTTTGGTCCCGCCATTCCTAGGTTCGAATCCTAGCACCCCAGTTTTAACATCATAGATACAACAGAGAATTAGGGAAATCCTTAATTAAAGTTCGCGATCAAAGTTCGCGATCCTGCAACGGCAGGCGATCGCCTGTTATCCTGGCCGGTAGTGTTGTAGCCAGCAAGCATTATGGACATTCCAGAGGTTCTCGCCCTAGATTTTGATGGGGTATTGTGTGATGGATTAATCGAGTATTTTCAAACCGCTTGGCAAACCTATAGTCAGGTATGGATGGTGGGTGAGAATCCTCCCCCAGAGGGAATGGCAGAACGATTCTATCGACTGCGCCCGGTGATTGAAACGGGTTGGGAAATGCCGGTGTTGATCCGAGCAATGGTGGAGGGAACTTCCTCAGAGGAGATTTTAGTTAATTGGCGCGGGATCTGCGAGCAAATTATGACTAGAGATGGACTCAAGGCTGGGGAACTTATGGATCGGGTTGATGGTAGACGCGATCGCCAAATCCAAACGAATCGTTCAGACTGGTTAGCCCTGCACCGATTTTATCCCGGAATTGCGCCCCAACTGCGATCGCTCTTGGCTAACCCAGATCTGGAACTGGCAATCGTCACCACCAAAGAAGCCCGGTTTGCCCAAGAATTGCTACAAATGGCAGAAATTGACTTTCCGGGCGATCGCATCATTGGCAAAAGCATCAAGCGCCCCAAAACCGAAACCCTACTCACATTCAACCCCGCAGAAAAACGGATTTGGTTTATCGAAGATCGCTGGAAAACCCTGCTTTCTGTAGCCCAACATCCCCAATTAACCTCCGTAGAACTCTTCCTCGCCACCTGGGGCTACAATACAGAAGCTGAAAAACAAGCCGCCAGCGCCCACCCTCGCATTCATTCCCTATCCCTAGAAACCTTTAGCCAACCCTTAAACCATTGGCTCTAACTTCTTTAACTAATTTCTTCTATATATAACTCATTTAGGTTTGCTATATATTATGCTCGATTTTAATAAACTTGCTCGTCAGATGGAAGGTATCAGCCAACATCTGCAAGACGAAGCCACCGCCACCCAGAAACGACTCAACCGCGCTAGAGAAACCCTAGCTCAAGCGAGCGATCGCCTAGATGAGTTAATCTCTTCCTATGAGCAATGGTCGAGTCATTTTAGCTTTAATGCCGCCTTTCCCATCGAACCCTTAGATACAGTCGTCAATATCCAGAGCGCCCCTCGAGTCCATAGTGTCATCTCTACCGACGGTTCCCAGATGGCTCCCTCTCACCATGAAATTGCCTATTGCTATCTGATCAATACGGGACAGGTGGTTTTACACTACGGCCAAAATCTTGCCCCCATTCTCGACAGTTTACCCGAAGCCTTTTATCGCCCAGAAGATCTTTATGTCTCTCGCCAATGGGGAATTCGCACGGATGAATGGATGGCCTATCGGCGCACGGTATCGGAGGCGACGGTATTGGCAGAATTGGGGGAGAGCGTCACTTCTGAAGATGGGGGAAAATTGCCCAAACTGGCGATGGTGGATGGTTCCCTGATTTATTGGCATTTAGAACCCCTACCGGTTGAAGCCCGCGATCGCATTTTGCCCCCCATTTTAGAAGCTTGGGAAACCCTGCAACGCCATCGTATTCCCCTGGTTGGCTATTTGAGTTCGTCTCGCAGTGGGGAGGCGCTTAATTTTCTCCGTCTTGCCCACTGCCCTTATCCCCAACCCAATTGTGCCAGTCACTGCGGTGGAAAGACGGATAAGGCTCCCTGTCAAGGGTTACATCCCCTGCGGGATAGTTCCGTCTGGGGCAGTTTACTGCAACCGGGACAGCGCAGTGGTTTGTGGCGGTCGTCGGCACGAATTTTAGAGCAATATCGGGAACAGGTGGTGTATTTTTGTTATCTCCATGTGGGCAAAGAGATTGCCCGTGTGGAGTTTCCCCAATGGGTGGTTGAAGATGCCCAATTATTGCAGCAGTCCTTAAGTTTAACCCTTGCACAAGTGGCGAAGGGCTATGGTTATCCGGTAGCCTTAGCGGAAGCTCATAATCAAGCAGTGGTGCGGGGAGGCGATCGCCATCGGTTTTTCGTATTGTTGGAGCAACAGATGATTAAATCTGGTTTGAAAAATATTGGCACATCCTATAAGGAAGCCCGTAAGCGTGGTTCGATCGCCTAATCGATCATCAAGCGATCAGAATTCGGGATCTTCGCTCAAGGTCTCAATCAGAAGATCCATTTGCGATCGCTTTTGAGCCAGAAAGCTTTCACACTGTTTGAGATATTCTACAGCGAGAGTAAATTGATCGAAAACTTCAGCCAAGTCCATATCTCCAGCTTCCATTTGGCTGATAATAGCTTCAACTTGGGCAACGGTTTCTTCATAATTCCAGTCCGATTGAGGTGTGGAGTTACTTTTGGAGGATTTAGGCATAATAAACCTGAAGAGGTGAAGTGAGTTTACGGTAGGACAGGGGATCGTTAGATATTAACAGTTCTCGATCTACCCCTATTGGCCGTCACCCATATGAATAGCTTAAGACGCTCAGTTGTTTTAAGTAAGTCCTAGCGAATACATTCTCCTTGCCCTCAGCAACCAGTGAATCGCTATCTATAAAGGTCTGGAACAATTCACGGATGGATAAAACAGGACGTAAAATAATGAGCCGATCCTCAAGGGAGGGTATCAATAATTTTAACCTTGACTTTACCTTGACCGAATTCAATCGATAATTCTTCTTCCAATTCTAGAGAATCTATCGAACGAACAATCTCACCGTTTTCGTTGCGAACTAGAGCATATCCCCGTTTCAAGACATTATGAGGGTCAAGGGTGGCCAGTTTTTGGCGCAAATAATCACATTTTTGGCTTTGTTGTTGCAGCGCTCCGAGACTCAGTTGAATCAGTTGACGGCGTTCCCAGTCTAGGGTTTGTTGTTCCCGTGCAATTTGTTGATCCGGTTGTAGACGATGCAGACGGTTACGCAGGAGATTGAGTTGATGTTGATGTTGGTCGAAATAGGTTTGAGCGACCTTAATTAAGGACAGAGTACGATCTTGATGTTCGCTCAGGAGGGTAGATAGTTGGGGGATGGCAAGATCGGCAGCAGCAGTCGGGGTGTGGACATGGAGATCGGCGGCTAAATCGGCAAGGGATTCGTCGCGCTGATGGCCAATACCAGAAATAATGGGAATGGGACAAGCGGCGATCGCCTTTACCACTCGTTCATCATTAAACGCGGCTAAATCTTCCGTTGCTCCTCCACCTCTGGCTACAATAATCACTTGCGCTCGACCATCGGTTTGTACTCGTTGAATGGCGCTAACAATGGAGCCTGGGGATTGTTTTCCTTGCACTAAAGCGGGACAAAAGAGGACATGCAAGCCTGGATAGCGCCGCTTTAGGGTGCGTTGAATATCACCCCAGGCGGCGGCTTGAGGTGAGGTAATCACGGCGATAATTTGGGGATGGGGAGGAATGGGTTGTTTGCGATCGGCATCAAAATAGCCTTCCTTTGCTAGGCGATCGCGTAATTGCCGATAACGCAGCGCTTGTAAGCCCTCTCCCCCCGGCAGCACTTGATTGACCATTAATTGATATTGGCCTCTAGGGGGATAGATCCGCAGAGTTCCCAACACCACAATTTTAGCCCCTGAAGTGGGTTCAGTCATCAGTCGAGACAGGGCATAGTTCCAGACTACACAATTAAGGCTTGCTTTTACTTCTGGATCTTGTAGCGTGAAAAACAAGCCACTGCTATATTGACTGGCGCTGGAGACTTCACCCGTAATCCAAATTTGCTGAAGGTATTCATCTCCTTCTAAACGGTTTTGCAAATACCGGGTGAATTCACTCACTGAAACAGCTCTTTCAGGCACTAATAAGTTAGGTAAGGGAAACGTCATGATGATTAATTTAAGACCAATTTAAGAGAACCTAAGCGTTCTTTTCACAAGATAACAGATAGTGAAGTTTTCTTTACCTTTCCCCTAGAGGGCAAGCCCCTTGAGTTACGCTACAAATGTACCAATCTCCTCAGCGATCATGTTTATCCCCTACCTTCTCACTTCATTGTTAGCATTGACGATCGCCTTAAGTAGTACCTCCATTGATGCTATTCCTAAACATCGCCAGAGTCAAGTTAGAGCCATATCTCTTCTGATCAGTTTAATCGGTTTTTTGGCCACCCTATCCCAATGCTTAGTTGTGATGCCAACCGGTAAAGTCGCCGTTGTCGAAATCCTAGGCAAAGTTCAAGAAAAGCCCCTGTCACCCGGCGTACACTTGAGCAATCCGATGGCTAAAATTACCACTTTTTCAACCCGCCTCAAAGACATTAAAGAAACGGTAACCGCCACCTCGAAAGAAGGGTTAAATCTCAGTATTGATGTCAGTTTACAGTATAAAATAAATTATCAAGAGGTTGCTAATGTTTATCAAAATATTGGCACAGATGAAACCGAAATTGTGATCTCTCGGTTTCGCTCGCTGATTCGGGAAATTTCCGCTCAATATGAAGCCCGCGAAATTTATGGAGACAAGCGGCAAGAAATTGCCCAAACCCTACAAAATTCTTTAATTGCCCAATTAGAACCATTAGGCTTTACCGTCGATCAAGCCCTGCTCAGAAATGTCATTCTTCCCGATGCCATTCAAGCCGCAATTCAGGAAAAATTAGCCGCTCAACAAGAAAGCGAGCGCCAGGAATTTGTGAATGAAAAAGAGCGGCAAGCGATCGAATTTGAGATTGAAAAAGCGCAAAAAGAAGCAGAAAGACAACGGATTGAAGCGAAAGGAATTTCTGATGCTCAAAAATTGATTGCCCAAGGCTTAACTCCGCCAATTATACAGCTTAAGTCCATTGAGGCAACGGAAAAATTGGCTGCATCTGAAAATAGCAAAGTGATTATAATTGGTGGCGGAAAAGACAACTTACCCCTGATTCTGCAACAGTCCGAATAAGGTCATTACCCCTCTTCTGTCAAACTGGGAAAACACTTGTCTTGACTGAATTCTAGAACTCTTGCAGTATGAGTGATCGCGACAGTTTTTCCTAACAGAAACTCAAAAATCCAGTCAGATCGGCAAATGTCTCTCTCTATAGGGGATACAGCGATCGCGATTTCCGAAAGTGACAAAAGAGGGTTACAGCGCTTCGCGCGGTAATGAGGTACAGTCAGAAAAGATCCCCCTAAATCCCCCTTAAAAAGGGGGACTTTTACTGCCCCCCTTTTTAAGGGGGGTTGGGGGGATCGAAATGTGCGGAAAGAGGTAATAGATTCCTCACCTCTTAAACCGCTATGATTACCAATCAAATCATGTTCGGCTAATGGGTTAAGAAGCGGGCATGATGCCCGCACTCCCTCAATTATTTGATAGGACTGGAGTGGGAGCATCTTGCTCCCTGGATTTTTAATTAAGGTATTTAATCGGAACGAAGCGCTGTAAGTGATTCCTACAACATCACCGTATTGGCATCGCGAATTCCCGGAACCTTGAGGATTTCCTCTAAAATTCCCTCTGGTAGGGGATCGTCAATGGTCAATACCATAACTGCATCGCCGCGCACGATTTGTCGTCCCACTTGCATACTGGCAATATTGACATTAAAACTACCCAACAGAGAGCCAATCTTACCGATAATCCCTGGCATATCCCGGTGACGGGTAAAGAGCATATGTTGATTGGGGGGCACATTAATCGGGAAGCCATCAACTGTGGTAATGCGAATTTCGCCATCACCGAGCAATGTCCCGGTTACATCATGTTCTTCTGAGGGGCCTTTGGCTTGCAATAACAGAGACCCCCTATAATCCCGGATACTAGCATCGCGGGTTTCAATCACCCGAATACCCCGCTCTTGGGCTTCGATGGAGGCATTCACGTAATTAACGCGCTCTCGCAATGCTCGTGAGAGTAAACCTTTAAGAGCCGCAATTACAATGGGTTGACTTTGATTATTAGCCAGTTCCCCTTGTAAATGAATATTTAGGCTTTCCACGCGATCGCCTACCAACTGACTAACAAGATTACCCAACGTTTCCGCCAATTGCAAATAGGGGCGCAACTGTTCCAAGGCATCCGGATGCAGTCCAGGAATATTGACTGCCGAGCGTGCCGGGAGTCCCAGAAGCACATCCCGAATTTGTTCAGCCACATCAACAGCCACATTCACTTGAGCTTCTGTGGTAGAAGCCCCCAGATGGGGCGTTAAAATAGCTTCTTTACCCAACTCCGTTAAGGGAGATTCACCCAGGGGTTCATTGGCATACACATCTAGAGCTGCCCCCCCAATTTGACCGTTTTTGAGCGCTTCGGCTAGGGCTGCTTCATCAATAATTCCCCCTCTGGCGCAGTTAATAATCCGGGCTGTGGGTTTCATTTTGGCCAAAGACTTAGCATTGATTAAATTGGTCGTTTCTGGCGTTTTGGGAATGTGGAGGGTAATATAATCAGCTTCTTGCATGAGAACATCCATATCCACAAGCCGACAGCCCAACTGATCTGCCCGTTCTGCGGAGATAAAGGGATCGAAGGCAATGAGCTTCATCCCCATCGCTTTAGCGGCTGCGGCGACATGGGAGCCAATTTTACCTAAGCCAACAATTCCTAGGGTTTTCTTATAAACTTCTGTACCTACAAATTTTTTACGCTCCCACTTGCCATTTTTCACCGACTGGTTAGCATCAGGAATATGGCGGGACAGGGATAACATTAAGGCTAGAGCATGTTCAGCCGCCGCAATGGTGTTGCCTTCTGGTGAATTGACGACAATAATTCCTTTACGGGTGGCAGCCGGGACATCCACATTATCAACTCCGACTCCAGCGCGACCGATAATTTTCAGTTGTACGCCAGCTTCGATGATTTCTGCGGTGACGCGGGTTCCGGAGCGAATCATGAGGGCATCGTATTCCGGAACGACTTTGACCAGTTCTTCGACAGGTAGGCCAGTTTTTACGTCAACCTGGGCAACTTGAGATAGGATATCAATTCCAGCTTGATCGATGGGGTCACAAACAAGGACTTTAGGCATGATTGGGAGAAAGTGATGAACAAGTTGTTGAGTGAGAGGGACAGGGGGTTCAGGATAGAGAAAACACCCATGACCCATTCACCGATTACCAGCGATCGGGACAACAGTAGGCTATTGTAACCCTAAAACCGGCCCGGTCATAATCTCTGTGTCATTGCCCTTCTTCGGGCCCTTGCCCCAAGACCGAAATCTCCTATCTCCAGTGCAAAATACAACACTTAGTCGCCGACTCTAACTTTGAAAAAGATGGGCAGCCATTCGATTATGATCCCCTAAAATAAAATCAATGGACTGATATCCCACGGAAGCAATCATCGATTTAAACACTTCAGGGGGATATTTGAAAGAACTCAAGGTATGAACCTTCTGTCCTTTGGCGATTTCTATGGTTTGTCCTTGAAGTTCCAGGGTCTGAGGTTCAGTTGCCGTCAAAACATGCTTGAGATCGTGCCTCTCCGGTTCCCATTCCGGTTTATAAGTAAAGGCTTCGGGTTTCATCCCCACTACCCCCGTATCCCGGTCAAGACGAAACATAATGTTCTCCATCAGAAGGGCCATTTTTGGCGTATCGTAGGCCTCCATCAAAGACTTTTCATCTTGGTTCGCATCATGAACGAGCAGCAAATAGTGGGGTTTACCGATTAATGCCTTCATCTGAGCAATGAAAACGGGAACTTCTTCTTTTCTCAGATTGGCGATCGTACTGCCCTTGAACAAAACAACCGGTTTTTCATATTCGGGGATATTCTCTAATTGAGTAAAGTCTTGCTGCATTCCCTCCACAGAAATGTTGGGCAGTTCGGCCCGAATGACTTCAACAACTTTATCTACAAAATCTTGGGAAATATCAATTCCCAAATATCCTTTTAAGTCGTGACAAGAGCGAAGTAGGGGCAACGTTTTTAGACGGATACTTTGCTCGCTTCCAGGGCCTAATTCAACAAAGGTTGCATTGGTTCCAATTTTTTCAGTCAGAAGATGGCCTTTACTTTGAAAGAGTTTAGCCTCATACTTGTAAAGGTAATAATCTTTTTCACCCGCCAACATTTCGTTGTATAAGATTCCACCCCGGACGGGATCGTTGTCATCTTCAGGGGTTCCATACAGATAAGGCCATAAATTGCCACTCAGTTTACCGAGCAAGAATTCCATTGCATCTTGCTCAAGCTTATTGATGACTTTTTTATCTCCAGTTATGCTGGTCATGGTTTTGTGCGGTTACATCAACAAATATTCTCGTTTCATCTAAGCATAAAATGATCTTTTCGGAGTATTCTTTATTTTTTCTTTAGAAAGTGAATTAACCTCAATTAAAGAAGCTCAAGCATAATCGCAATGAAGGGGATGCCATGGGAAGTTTTATAAGTGTAATTAGGGTTCGATACAACCTTAAAGAGTAACATTTGATTTACGAGATTGGTTTTTGGGAAGGTTGATAATCAAGGCAGTTTCTTGTGCTGAAGAGGCACACTCCAAACTGCCTCCATGTTTTTCGACGATAATTTGATAGCTGATCGCCATTCCCATCCCGGTTCCCTTACCCACAGGTTTAGTCGTGAAAAAGGGATCAAAAATGCGGGCTTTAATCTCTGCGGGAATACCAATACCATTATCACTGATTTTGATTTGGGCTTGCCCTAAATCCTGGAGCCATTGGGTTTGAATGCCGAGGGTATAGGGAAATTTAGGATGTTCTTTTTCTGCTTGATATCTTTCCTGTAAGGCATCAATGCCGTTCATCATAATTTGCATAAACGCTTGATTGAGTTCTCCAGCAAAACAGTCGAGTTTGGGCAGTGAGCCATAGTCTCGTTCAACTTGGATTTCTGGCACGTTGGTTTTATGAATTCCAGGGGAAGGTTGGAGTTTGAGGCGATTGTTTAGTATGGTGAGTACGCTTTCAATTTCATCATGAATATCAACTCGTTTGAGTTGGGATTCATTTAAATGGGCAAACCGACGCAATGAGTTCACAATTTTGGTGATTCTATCAGTTCCACTTTTCATGGAAAGGATGACATTGGGTAAGTCGGTTAGGGTAAAGTCGATTTCGAGATCGGCAATGAGTTGGGTGAGGCGATCTGGGGGGGTGGGATAGGATTGTTGATAGGCATAATAGACTTGAATCAGATCTTGGATGTAGTGTTCTAGATGCTCGATATTGCCGGTAATAAAGCTGACGGGGTTGTTGATTTCATGGGAAATTCCAGCGACGAGTTGCCCTAGACTGGACATTTTTTCGCTTTGGATCAGTTGAATTTGGGTGGTTTTAAGTTGGTGTAGTGCTTGGGCGAGATCTTGGGCTTGTTGTTGCAGTTGCAGTTCGCTTTGTTTGCGTTGGATTAGGAGACTGATTTGGCTGGCGATCGCCTGAACGAGAGCGACGATATTTAATTGACAGGGGGTGGTTTGACTTTGGTAAAATATTAAGATGGCCATCACTGTTTGCTTGACCATAATTGGGATGCCAAAGGCGGATTTTAATCCAATTTGAATGGCGGGGGATTGCCGGGTATATAAATTTTCAGGGTTTTGAGTAATATCTTCAATCCATTCTAGGGTTTGAGTTTGCCAAATTTTTCCGGGTAATCCTTCTCCGCAGGAAAACTGCAAGGTTGAACTGAGTTGACAAAAAGATTTAAAGGTTGGATGATTTCTGAAAGGATTGGCAAGATAGGATAAGGTTTGGCTGTTGTCCTGGGGTAACCAAGCTTCTCCATAATCCCAGAAAATATGATCGCAAATACTTTTGATGATTTGGGCGATCGCCTTTTCCCAAGTCGAAGCTTGGGTTAAGTATTGAGTCACTTCTAACAAGAGCCGAGTTTCTCGCTCTGCTTCTTGAAGTTGATGGTTTTTCTGGAGTAAGATTTTATTGTTTTCCTGAAGCTTGAGATTTAAATCTGTCAACTTCAAGTGATGGGCAACCCGCACTAAGACTTCTTCGGCTTGAAACGGTTTGGTAATATAATCTACGGCTCCTAATTGAAAACCCTTGACTTTATCGGCTCCTTCATTTAGGGCGGTTAAAAAAATAACGGGAATTTTTTGCGTGTCTGGATTCTTCTTTAATTGTTCGCACAGAGCATATCCATCCATTTCGGGCATCATGATATCTAAGAGAATCAGATCCGGCACAAATCGAGTTAGACTGGCGAGGGCAAATTTAGCATTAGGGGCAAAGCGTACATCATATCCTTCATTTTTCAGTAGACTTTTCAGCAGGCGCAGATTTTCTGGTACATCATCAATCACCAGTATTTTGCTGGCTTCATTCCTGAAAATCTTGTTCTCTTCAGGGGTTGTCCTATTGCTATCTACCATTACTCTAACCCATTAATTTTCTAACTGAATGCTTACTGGGAAGCACTGAGGACTATCTCTTTATCTTAAATGAAGGTGCAGAATCTAGGGAAGGGAAAAGATTGATGAAATTGAGCTGCGTCATTTATACCAGGGATTTTGCGGTAAGATGCAACCTGGGCGAGATCAATTTGGTTTATTGTCGGCGATCGCTCTTTGGTTATCCTCTTTGCTTGTTCACCCTTGGTTGATTCTATGGTTGCCTGCTACCCATCGACTCCCTGGATTATTCCCCCTCCTAAGCGCTTTGATGCTCCCTTGCGTCTGTTTTGTTTTCCTCCCGCAGGAGCAGGCGCTCTCTTATTTCGACCTTGGTTAACCTACAGCTCCCCCGAAATTGAACTTTTTGTGATTCAATTACCGGGCAGAGAACATCGGTTAAAAGAACCTTGCTTTACTGAGTTAGCTCCGTTAATTAAAGCACTTACGGCAGCTATGATTCCTAGTTTAGAACCAGGAAAATTCGCTTTCTTTGGCCATAGTATGGGAGCTTTAATTGCCTTTGAACTTACCCGCGAACTACGCCGCCAAGGGTTGGTTTTACCAGAATATTTGTTTGTTTGTGGTCGCCGTGCGCCCCAAATTCCGATTGATAATCCACTTTATACTCAAAACGAGTCTATTTTAATTGAAGCTTTACGTCAATATGGAGGAACACCAGAAGCGGTGCTACAAAATTCGGATTTAATGGAGTTATTTTTACCCATTTTTCGGTCAGATTTAACTTTGAATGAAACCTATCAGTATCAATCAGAACTTCCGTTAGAAGTACCGATCGCGATATTTGGAGCTATGAACGATCCGGTGGCGACTCCGGAGCAGTTTGAGCAATGGAAGCAACAGACTTCGGGAGCCTTTGAATTAAAACTGTTTGAGGGCGGTCATATGTTTTTTAAGGATGATCCGAAGCTGCTCTTAAAGCCGATTTTTGAGCGGTTAAATTGTCGTTTATAGGGGCGTATCCTGTAAAGTGTTACTGAGCTGAACCCAATTTTCTAGGCTGAGATCTTCGGCGCGGGCTTGGGGATTGATATTGAGTTGTTCTAGGATGGGGGTGAGGCGATCGCTCTCAATCATCGATTTTAAGTTATTGCGTAACATTTTCCGTTTGGAGGAAAAGCCCAGAGTGACGATCTGTTCTAAGTGACGGGGGTTGAGGGCGGGTTGTTCTAGACTTCTGGGGGTGAGGCGAATGACGGCTGATTCTACTTTTGGAGGCGGATAAAAGGCTTTTGCGGGTACTGGGCAGATGAGTTCGCAATCGGCTAAATACTGGACGCGGACGGATAATGCGCCAAAGGCTTTGGTGCTGGGATGGGCGACGAGGCGATCGGCTACTTCTTTTTGTACCAATAGGACAATGCTTTCATAGTTTTTCGGCACAGGTGAAGCGATTTTTCCCAAGAGTTTTTCTAAAATGGGCCCTGTAATATTGTAGGGAATATTGGCGACTACCTTATTCGGATTTTGAAATAAGGGATAGGGGGAAAGTAGATCTTCTAAGTTTAAGGATAAAATGTCTCCTTGTAAGAGGAGAAAGTTTGGCTTTTCTCCGAATTTCTTGGCCAATTTTTTACACAAATCTCGGTCAATTTCTACGGAAACAACAGCTTCTGCACGGGTAATCAGTTGACGGGTTAAAATCCCTGTACCTGGGCCAATTTCTAATACTCGGTCTGTGGATTGCAAGTTGGAGGCTTTAATGATTTTATGTAGAATTGCCTCACTGTTGAGCCAATGTTGGGCAAAGCGTTTGCGGGGTTGAGAATTCATGTTATGATTGGAATAAATTTTCTATTAACCACCAATGACAACTATAATGCGATCCACTCATCAAGAGGGATGGCGCGATCGATAATTTCCTCAACTTCTCGAATCATCATTCGCAGTTGTGGGACGGAATACTCATCATTAGAAGGAATTGTTAAGCGATTTTCATCGAATACCATAAATTGATGTCGAGTGCCGGAAAAGGGCCCATCAAATCCTAGTTGCCGCAACTTTTTAATAAAATTTCTACGCTTACAGGGTGTCCACCGGCTCACGAATTGGCTCCTTATTCAGATCAATATTGTTGATGATGGGCAGAGTATGGCCGAGTTTGAGTCCAACTAAAATCCAGTCTTCTAAGATTGAGCGTAATTGGCGATCGCACTCACGTAATGTGGATGCAAATGCGATCGCTCCTTTACAAGATGGAATTCGAGCGACAAATGTACCATCTTCGAGTTTATCGTAAGTGGCTTGGGACATTGCTTCCTCAATGTATTGGCTTAAAATGTAATTGACGCTCATCACCAAACCTCGTTTAATATCCTGCTAAATGTGGGAATATCCATTATTTTTTTAGGGATCGCTATAATATCAGTTGTAGCATACAGGGGTCAAACCAAGGAGCGATCGCTACTAAGGACATCACTTTATGGGTAATCTTATCAAAAATTCGGCTCCTTTTCCAGGGGTAGAGTTGCAGAGCAGTTCGCCCTTATGTTTATCGACAATAATTTGATAGCTAATGGAGAGACCTAAACCGGTTCCCCGGCCAATGGGTTTGGTGGTGAAAAAGGGATCAAAAATAGAAGAGATGACGGATTCACTAATTCCTGGGCCGTTATCAGCAATGCGAATTTGCACCCGATCTTGTGATATGTCTTGGGTTTCAATCCATAGGGTGGGATCGACACTCTGAGCTTCAGATAGGGCATCTATGGCATTTTCGATGATCTGAAAAAAAACTTGATTGATTTCTCCGGGATAGCAAAATACATTAGAGACTCTGGTATAGTGGGTAATGACATTAATGGATTGTAGATTAGGTTGCAGAATCATTAAACTACTTTCTAATCCATCTTGGATATTGACCCATTTTTGATCGGATTCATCTAACCGGGAAAAACTCCGCAAGCCTAAGACGATTTTTTGAATGCGATCGGCTCCGCTTTGCATGGAGTTCATTAGTTCTTGAAAGTCATCAATAATAAATTCTAAATCTATGGAATCGATTTTTTCTTGAATCTCTAAGGTGGGATCGGGATGTGCTTTTTGATAGAGTTCAATTAATTCAATTAAGCCTTGTAAGTATTCTTTAGCATGGGGTAGGTTGCTGTAGATAAAACTAATGGGGTTGTTGATTTCGTGGGCAACTCCGGCAACCATTTGACCCAAGCTGGACATTTTTTCAGTTTGAATCAGTTGGGATTGGGTATGCTTGAGTTCTTGTAGGGCTTGCTCGGTTTTTTCCTTGGCGAGTTTTAGGGCTTCGGTGCGTTTTTCTACGCGCTCTTCTAAGGTTTGATTGGCGGTTTCTAAGGCTTGGAAAGAATGGCGCAATTGTTGGGACATTTGGTTAAAGGAACGGCGCAAGGTTTCCAATTCTCGCAGATAGAAGTGGGGCAAGTTTTGATTGAGGTTGCCTTGGGCGATCGCACCAGTAGCCTGAATAAGCTGATTTAGGGATTGGGTAATCCAACGGGAGGTTCTTAAGCCGAGTAAAATGGATACGAAGAGGGCGATCGCACACAATTGGATAGTAATCCAGGTATTGGCGTTGATTTGCTGCATGAAATCCGCTTCTGGAACCACCACCACAATGATCCAATCGATACCCTGGGCATTCTGAAAGGGAGTGACTTGTAAAAATTGCCGCTCTCCTTCGAGGAAAAACTGTAATTTTTTCCTGGTTTGGACTTCTTCTAACGTGCCAAATGTTTCTTGGAGATATTGGGCAGAGGATTGAATGAGGCGATCGCTGGTATTGGTGGCTTGAATTCTTAAGGTTGTGCCATAGGTAACTAAAAAGGGGCGATCTAAGGTAGAACTAGCGACTAATAAGCCGGAACGCTCTAAAATAAAGGCTTCTGCCCCCGGACTAATGTTGAGTTCTCGTAAAAATTCGCTGATTTCTGAGAGTCGAAATTCTGCCCCAAATACCCCTAAGAGTTTGCCCCGGTTGCTGTAAACGGGCTGATTAACGGTGGTGGCTAGGGTTTCTGAACCCAGATGGGTGTAAATCCCCCCCCAAGTGGCTTTTCCGGCTTGAATGGCATTCTCGTACCATAGTTCTAGGCGGCTATCATAGTCTGGGGTGGAGGCTAAGAGCTGCCCCCTTTCTCGATCGCCATTTAACTCATAGGTTTGTAGGGCTTGCTCTGTCTCTCGATTGGCTAAAGATAGCACATATCCATCAGGCGATCGCTCTAAACCCAAAAACTCTCCCTGCTCGCTACTAAATTTAATCGCACTAATCGATTCAAAAGCTTGTAATTGCTTGCCAAAATAGGCTTGCAGTTGCTGAAAATCTTCTAGATCCAGCAAGTTGAGATGTACAGCATCCTGATTAATTTGATTGACTAAATATAAATCATGAATATAGGTAGCAAGTTCTTGCTCAATCCGAGCCGTGATTTCTTGACGGAGTTGAGTCGTAACTTGATTAATCGCTTCTTGCCCATTGCGGAGGGAAAACCAACCCGTTAACCCAACCGCTAAAGAAACTTGCAGCACAAAGGGCACAACTAAAACAACCCGCAAAGAAAGTTTACGGGGCAGAAGGGCACTCCAAATTTTTAGACGTTTAAGCATGGGAAAAAAGGAGCTAAAATTCCCTCCCAGACGCTGGAATGAGTAATCATATCAAACCCTAGATATGTGCTACAGATGGTTGACGCGGGGACACGGAGACACGGAGACACGGAGATTGATGTGCAGCATAATTTTTGGGATTTGATATTAGTTTTGAGTAATGAGTAATGGGTAATAAGTCAGAACTGTGCTGGTGAATGGGGCTGAATTAACTGAACCATTTCTGGATCAGTTCTTTGATTTTCCCCGTTTCTTTCATTTCAGTTAGCACTTGATTAAAGGATTCGGTATAGGGTGAACCTTTGGGGAGGGCGATCGCCGATCCACTCGATTCAGTATCAAAGGGCTGGGTAAAATCTAAATCCGGGTTCGCAGAAGCATAGCGCTCTGCCACCGTTGACTCGATAATCGCTGCATCTAGGGTTTTAGCTTTCACCGCTTGAATAATTTCGCCAATTTTATCAAACTCCACCAACTCAATCCCAGTGATTTTTTTAGCTGCATCCGCTTGAATCGATCCCCCTTGCACCCCCACGCGCTTATCTTTTGCGTCCTCTTCCAGGTTCAAATTTGCCCCTCTGGGCATAAGAATAATACTAGAAGCTTGATAATAGAGATCCGTAAACTCTACCTTAGCTTGGCGCTCCGGTGTCGGAGACATCCCCGCCATAACAAAATCAACCTGACTATTTTCTAAAGCAGGAATGAGCCGATCGAAGTTCATATCCTCAATTTTTAGCTCAAAATTCAGGGAATCCGCTAAATATTGGGCAATGTCAACATCAAAACCAATAATCCGCTCTTCTCCTCCTGTATTATCTTTAAATTCATAGGGAGGATAATCAGCAGACGTTCCCATAACTAAAGTGTTTGGAGTGCTGGTTGGGCTACAAGCGGAAAAAAACAGCACACTAAAGAAAGTTGTGATACTGAGAATCAGAAATGTTTTTATCGATTTCATGGGTGGGAGCCATTCGCAAAGGATGAGTAGTTTTAAGGAGTTTTGAGAATAAGATAGATCAACCTATAATTATATCAAAAAAAGAGAGAGGGATCGTCACAAGCACTCTTTTTGCTCAAATCCCCGATTTCCCCTCACGGAAATTTGACAAGAAAACTCTAAAACTCCCTCACCTGTAGACTGATTATTGAAAATTGAATTTCCTCGCCCTCCTTGAGAAGCTTTAGCCACAATATTGCCATGGACTTGATTATTTTCAATCCTGACATTGTTCATCTGACTTTCGCCCCGATTGGTATCCGCACTAACATAAATATTCGCGTTTCCAATGGGAGCGGGTAAAAGGATATTATCTGTAATGGTCACATTTTCAATCTCAGGGATTTTATAAATACCAATATACGCATTTCCTCGATTGCCCCGAATGACTGCCCCCTGAACCGACGTGCCTCCACAGCACTCTTGAATTAAAATCCCTTCTCCGTCCACACTCCAATAACGATTTTCCATAATTCGATGGCGATAAACTTCATACTCATTGCCCTCAATAGTCACTTGATGACCTGACCAATCAATCCCCCGATTTTCATAGGTATTAGCATTTCTCGGTTGGGTTAATCCGGTGGGGTGACTCCAGACTTGTTTTCCTTGTTTATCGTGAATTTCATTATCTTTCACGATCAATCCTTGACCAGAGGCTTGAATTCCTGTACGCATGGTATGATAAACCCAATTATCGCGGATCGTAATTCCTTGGCGAAATAATCCTGGTTGAGTTGTAGGGGTTTCGGCTAAATCGAATTGAGCAGAACGATTCACCTTAATGCCATAATGGGCGCTATAATCAAAGGGGACGCGATCGCCTTCAGAATAAGTCATAATACTTTTCTTGTCCAGGCTTTTCACTTTATATCCCGGTTGCTCGTAAGTATCTGTAATCCGGTCGTTAAGGCGATTATTGGCGACTAAAATATTTTCATAGCCATTAATTTTGAAATTGGCCGTAAAGCGATCGCTAAACCGCATCCAACCCTCTTGAAAGGAGCGATCGGGTATTCTACCATCAGGATAAGCCACATTATTGCTGCGAAGACCAAATAGAATGATATTACGATTCTGGGCTGAGGCTAATTCGGGTACAATCTGTACCCCAGCGCGATTAATGTCTAAATAGACTAATCCCAAATGACTATCGGTTTGGGGGTGAGCGGTGCGAATGGTTTTGAATGCGGTGTCGTTGGGGGTTCCATTTCCCGATAATTGGGGTTTATATTGGGGGAACACCAAACGGGAGGGGGGTTGAAAGTCATCTGATTTGGCTTGGGTTATCTTCGGAGTCTCTCCCCGCAGAATGATGCGATCGTCTAGAATCAAATCATCAGCAAATTCATAGGTTCCGGCGGGAAAATAAATGACTCCGCCTCCTTGAGCAAGGGCTGCGGCTTTGGCTTGCTCAAATTGGCGATCGCTGGTTTCTCCAGGAAAATCCTTGATATTATACACGCAACCCCAAGGTAGCCGATCGCTCCAGGGATAAGCCTCTTTTTCGTAAAACCTGGCGATCGCATTATTTTCCAGCCCTGAATCAACCGCAGGACAACCCCTATCTGCAACTCGATTAACAGATATCGGTGAATTCTTTACACCAACCGTCTCTGGAGATGATTCCAAGAATAGAAAAGAAATGAGCAAGCCCACAATCACCATCCCCCCGATCCCAAACCCTAATTTTTTGTACTTTCTCCAGAGTTTATAATTCATGAAACCTCATTTTAAGGACTTAGCACAACACAGATTGAGTCAACTGATAAAAACTCGACTTATGATTCATCTAGAGGATGATAGCAAAACTTATTTCTTCCTAATTGTTTAGCTTCATACAAGGCCAAATCAGCCGCATTAATTAGAGACTTAGTTGACCCTAAATTAGTAGCCATTGCACTACTAATTCCTAAACTTAATGTAATATATTGATTAATTTCAGAGGTTTGGTGAGGAATCTGCAAATCGGCAATTTCTTTCTGTACAGAACGCACAACTTCAGATGCACCTGTCGGATTGGTATTGGGTAAAATAATGGCAAATTCTTCTCCGCCATATCTAGCCACTAAATCCCCCGGTCTTCTGGCTGCTCTCGTCAAACATTGGGCAATTTTAATTAAACAATCGTCTCCTTTTAAGTGTCCATAAAAATCATTGTATTTTTTAAAAAAATCAACATCACATAAAATCAAAGATAAACAAGTATTTTCACGTTTCATCCGTAACCATTCTTGTTCCAAGACCGAATCAAAAACTCGCCGATTCGCCACCTTGGTTAATCCATCTCGATGGGCCAAGTATTCTAACTCTTGATTTACTTTTTCTAGTTTTTGATATAATTTTGATTTTTCTAAAGGAGAAGCCAGTTGATTAACCACGGCTTGAATTAAATCAACCAATTCATCATTGCGATTTTCAATATTTAATTTATAAAAAACTAGAATTGCTAACACTTTTTGGCTTTGATTAGAAATGATGGGCACGCCAAAAACAGACTTAAATCCTGATTGTTTAGCTAAATGCTTACGAATGTATAAATGATCTGCACAATTGGAACAATCCTCAATCCATTCTGGTTTTTGAGATTGCCAAATTCTACCGGGTAAACCTTCATTCAGCGTAAAAGTTATATGGGAGCTTTCCTCTTGGAAGTTTTGAAACCGAGTTATACCCTCTTCTAGGCAAGGAATATAAGTCAATAAACTTTCTTCCTGATTGGGAACCCAGGCTTCTGCATGATCCCAAACAATATGAGAACATACTCGCTCTAAAACCTGAGAAATTGCTGAATTAATGTCCAGAACATCATTAATTATTTTAGTGACATCTAGCATTAAACTCATGTCTCGTTGAGTTTTTTCTAATTCTTTATTCTTAATCTCTAAAACCCCATTTTTGAGTTGTAACTCTTTTTGTAAATTCCTTAATTTTAGGTGATGTTTGACTCTAGCTAAAAGTTCTTCCACTTGAAAGGGCTTTGTTAGGTAATCTACACCTCCGAGTTGAAATGCTTTCGCCTTATCTATACCTTCTTGAAGGGCGCTTAAGAAAATAACGGGGATATCAGAAGTGTGGGGGTTTTTCTTGAGAGTCTGACAAAAAAGATACCCATTCATTTCGGGCATCATGATATCTAGAAGAATTAAATCCGGTTGAAAATGGTCAAGGCTGGTGAGGGCAAATTTACCATTAGCGGCTAAACGAACCTCATACCCTTGTTGTTGTAAAACAGTTTTCAGTAGACGAAGATTTTCGGGGAAATCATCGACAACTAACAGTTGTGGACATAGCTTAGGTTTAGAAGACTTACTCATCTGTTTCAATCGGAGGGGTGCAAGTTGCTAAGTCCAATTATAAGAACAGTTCTAAATGATTACAGCTAATTATCATAAATTTTAGGAATCTAAGAGCAAGGAGTTGGCAAGCTGAAATTAGGAGGACTTAGGGTTGGTCTCTAATTCTTATGATATGGCATATTCCAGCAATCAACCCGGCGATCGCTGGCATGATTGCCGGTTTGCCTCTTCCTACCTTAACGCCTTCAACGGTCAAAAGGGGTTAAAATTCAATCAGCACACCCGATCTTCTCTCAAACCCTGTGACCTCTCAACTGTTATCCTCAAATACTTTAACGCCTCAAACCTGGCTCTGGCAGAACCACCGGATTACCTATACGGTTCAAGGCCAAGGCCTTCCCCTAGTCTTGCTCCATGGTTTTGGTTCATGTATCGGCCATTGGCGCAAAAATATCCCCACGTTAGCCCAAGCTGGATATCAAGTGTTTGCCCTGGATTTGCTGGGGTTTGGAGCGTCAGACAAACCTCCCTTAACCTACTCCCTAGACCTCTGGTATGCCCTGCTTCAGGACTTTTGGGAAACTCACATTCAACGGCCAGCCGTATGGATTGGTAATTCGATTGGTGGACTGCTGAGTTTAATGATTCTCTCGCAAACCCCAGAGAGGGGAAAGGCTGGGGTTTTGGTTAACTGTGCAGGAGGGTTGAACCACCGTCCTGAAGAACTGAATTTTCCCTTACGGATGATCATGGGAGGGTTTACTCGTTTGGTGAGTTCTCCTCTGATTGGGCCATTGGTGTTTAATCAGGTGCGGCAACAACACCGCATTCGTAGGACGCTTCATCAAGTGTATATGTCTTCCGAGGCGATTACGGATGAGCTAGTGGATTTACTTTATCAACCGTCCTGCGATCCTGGGGCGCAAAAGGTGTTTGCTTCGGTACTGACGGCTCCTCCGGGGCCAAAACCGGAAGAGTTATTACCCCAGGTAAAACAGCCTTTGTTGGTTTTGTGGGGGGAAAATGACCCTTGGACTCCCATTTCGGGGGCGAAGTTATATCGTCGTTTGGCTCAAAGCCGGGCGGATGTTGAGTTTATTTCGATTCCGAATGCGGGTCATTGTCCCCATGATGAATATCCGGATTTAGTCAATCGGCTGATTTTAAGGGGATTAACTCAATTTTGCTAACTCAATTTTGAGTTGAGAGATCGGTTCGCTCTTGGGTAAAGTGGCGAGGCCAAATGCGATCGCAGAACAAGAGCGTTCCCCCAGACACACAAAGGGGAATGGTTAAGATATTGATAAAGGGGACACTGACTAAGGCAAAACACACTAAGCCAAAGGTGGCGCTGGCGGGAAAGGTTCGCCAAACTAAGGTTAACTTTTGCCGAAATGGAAGTCGTCGGCGCTCCAAGGGGGAGTCGAAAAAATCTAAGCAAACGATGGTTGTGGCTAGGGTTAAACTGCCGATACTAAAGATCAAGGTTCCGATCGCAGGAATGCCGTTGAACAGGATCAGGGGAATACTGGCGATCGCCATCAACAGCAGTTTTTTTAGCTCAAATAGGATCGCTCGCCAAATATCATGGGCGATCGCCAACGGATGGGTATTAATCTCCGGCAGTTGTCCCAGGCGCGTTTTTTCAATTTGTTCTGATAATTGACCGTACCAGGGAGAGCCTAAAATCGCCCCAAACTGCACCAACAAAAAGCCCGTAACCAGGAATAACACCAGCAGCAGCAAAGCATTCAACAGCCAATGTACCACAACGGCCAACCCAGTCAAAAACCCTAACCACACCGGTAAAGCACCAATCCACTCATTCCACTCAAGCGCCCAGCGATCGACCAGGGTTTCCACCAGTTCTAAACTGGGAAACACCAAACCCACATAGAGGGCAATACCAATCAAAATATTAATTAAAATCGGCACAATCACATAACCGCGCAACTTCGGCCGATTCACCAACAGTGCCAGAGCGCGAAACGGGTAAGTTGCTCCCGCAATCAATCCCATGGGAAAATCAAACATAGCGATAGAGTCAAAATAGCGATCGCACCTTCTCGTTATACCCTATCCCCATACAAGAAGAAATTACGGTATTCATCCATGAGCTTTATGGCTATCCGTCATACCTTATCCACCGATCGACTGCAACTTTCCTACCTGCAATGGCATTGCGGACAAGAACCCATTTTATTATTGCATGGGTTAGCCGATCACGCCCTAGTTTGGTCAAGTTTAGCCACATCCCTAGGGCCAGACTTCCATTGTATTGCCCCCGACTTGCGCGGCCATGGCGAAAGTGATAAACCCGAAACTGGATATACCTTTCATCACCTGATTGCCGATCTAGAAGCCCTAATGGAGCATCTGGGATGGGAAAGTGCCCATATTGTCGGTCATTCCTTTTCCGCCAAATTTCTACCGCTCTGGGCTAGTCAAAACCCAAAACGCTTTCGGAGTATGACCTTAGTCGATCCCTTTTTTATCGATCGAATTCCCAGTCTCTTTACAGTTACTTTTCCCCTACTCTATCGCGTCCTCCCCTTCCTACAAGGAATGGGCCCATTTAGCAGCCATGAAGCCGCCGAAACCAAAGCCAAAACCCTCAAACAATATCGGGGATGGAGTGAGTTACAACAACAAGTTTTTCAAGAAAGTATAGAACCTAAACACGATGGAACTTGGGGCAGTAAATTCACCATTGCTGCTCGCAACGAGATTTTTAAAGAAGTGATGCAAGTGGCTGGACTAACCCAATCCCTAGAAGTCCCCACCTTATTGATTACTCCAGAAAAAGGACTCAATCGCACGAACTGGCAATTAAAACCGTACCAAACGTATCTGCATAATTTAAGGATTGAAACTGTTCCTGGTAACCATTGGGCTTTTTTAGTTGAGCCAGAACCGTTTAACCTAGTTTTAGGTGATTTTTTAAGGATTTAATATTATAGTTGATTTTCCAGTAAACTTAATGCCCTTTTCCCATCCATAGGGCGAGAGAAAAAGTAACCTTGTCCCCACTCACAACCCAGTTCAGACAATATTTTTAGTTGTCCCAATGTTTCTACTCCTTCAGCAATCACTTCCATATTTAAGTGATGAGCTAAATTAATAATTGTCATAACAATATCCGAGTGTTCTCCATCTTCGCCCATGTTGCTCACAAAGGACTTATCAATTTTGAGAATATCTAAGGGAAATCGATGTAAATAACTTAAGGATGAATAGCCTGTACCAAAATCATCCATGCAGAGTTTAATCGATCGTTGTTTTAATTGACTTAATACTTGTTTAACATAATCAGCATTGTTGATGATCATACTTTCTGTAATCTCTAGTTTCAAATGATCGGCATGAATCTGGGATTTATGAATAATTTGATCGATTTTTTCTAATAAATCGGGTCTAGATAACTGACAACCCGATAAATTAACCGCCATGGTTAAGCGATGGTAGCCATAGCTTTCCCATAGCCGTAATTGATGGCAGGCTTCTTCGAGTACCCATTGGCCGAGTAAAGCAATTAATCCGGTTTCTTCGGCAATGGGAATAAACTGCACGGGTGAGACCATGCCTAATTGTGGATGCTGCCAGCGTAATAGGGCTTCAAATCCAGCAATTAAGCCGGTTTTTAAGCAGGTGATGGGTTGATAATAGACAATAAATTGATTATGTTTGAGGGTATCCGGACTTTCTAGGAATTGAACAGCACGACGGAGATCGTTTTCGAGTTGCAATTGAGCCATGACTCGTGTATGAGTTTCTAAATCAAAAACTTCATAGCGAGCGCGTCCTTTAGATTTGGCATGATACATGACAATATCTGCATCCCGAAGCACTTGTTCCGGTCGTTGATAACCGGTAGAACTCAGAGCAATGCCAATACTAACCGTGGTAAGAATTTCATGACCATCGACAACAAAGGGATGGTTCATCTCTTGATGAATGGTTTCGGCTAATTGATTGGCTTGGGAAAGGTCTGAGAGAGGGGCTAAAAGAATAGCAAATTCATCACTGCCTAAATGGGAAATGAGACCCTGTTCGATCGCTAAATGGGTTTGTTGTTGTAAAATCTGATTCAGGCGTTGGGATAATTCAATCAGGAGCAGATCGCCGAGGGTATGACCCAGAGTATCATTAACTACTTTGAAACGGTCGAGATCTAAAAATAAGATGGCAAATTGATAGTCTTCAGAGGCTTGAGCTTGGTCGATCGCTGTTTGTAAATGCTCCATAAACAGGGCACGGTTGCCTAAGCCAGTGAGGGGATCGTGGTAGGCGTTATAGCGCAGTTGAGTGGCAATTTTTTCTTTCTTGTTGATTTCCCCTTGCAGTTGTTTCACGGCTGCTCTGAGCTTAAACGTCCGCTCCTCAATGGCTGCTTCGAGTTGAGTTTGAATGTGATTGAGTTCGGTTTGAGCGCGATGGTGAGCGATCGCTCCCCCAAAACTACCGGCAAGGGTGGTTAAAATTCCGATTTCTTCTGCTGTCCATGGGCGATGGGTTTGACAATCATCACACTCGATAAAGCCCCAAAATTCTCCATCCACAAAGATCGGCAGCACCAACAGAGAACAAACTTGGCGATCGCCTAATAACTGCTTTTCCCATTCTGGCAGCTCATCTGGATAACCGGTAATCGGTTTGCCCTGGGAAAGGTAATCATACCAGCGCCGCAGCACCGTAGTGTAAGATAAGTTTTGTAATTCTAGATTATTAAACGGAAGAGAGATCCATTCTGGAGTCCATTCCCACCATTGACTGGCTAATAAAGACTGGGTAACCGGATCGCTATGATTCTGGAAAATATAAACCCGATCAACCGCCAGAGCTTGTCCGACATGAGCTAAAGCCTGATGTATCGCTTCATGGCGATCCGAAAGGGTGAGCAAGCAATGGCTTGCTTGAGTCACTCCTTGAAGAAGACTAATGTGATATTCAGGATCGAGCATAGAAGCTTTGGGGAGGTATATTACTGAAAACAATCTAAGGGACTATCGTTGGCGATCGCTCATAGCCAGTGGACAACCAACTGTGAGCCTATGCAGAGCAAAATAACCCAACATCACCTAAATTAACGAGGCTTGAAGCCCCGTCTCTTTAGAGCGGGGTGCTGACCAGAGACTAATAGCGATCGCTACAATCTTATCCTAGAGATTTCCTGAACTTAGTCATCCTTGGATCTCATGACCCATAATTATAAATTAACCCACCTTGAAAAAGCTAATCATTTCTTTTAAATCTTCTGCTTGCTCGGCTAAGTCTTGGGAGAGTTCGGAGAGATCGTTGGCCAACTGAGAATTTTGTTGGGTCACTTCATCTAACTTCACAATCGCTTGATTAATCTGATTTGAACCTTGTAATTGATCGTTGCTAAACCAGCTAATCTTTTCCACTAATTGATTGGTACTTTCAATACCAGAAAATAACCGATCGAGCAAAGTTTCTGCTTTGGCAATACCGATCAGACTGGAACTCGCTAATTGATTAATTTCCGAGGCTGCATTGCGGGAGCGAGTTGCTAACCGTCGCACTTCAGCCGCCACCACACTAAAGTCTTGTTCCGATTCCTGCGATCGCGACGCTTCAATACTCGAATTTAGAGCTAAAACAGTGGTTTGTAGGGCAATTT
Organism: Roseofilum halophilum BLCC-M91; assembly: GCF_030068445.1. GTDB lineage: Bacteria > Cyanobacteriota > Cyanobacteriia > Cyanobacteriales > Desertifilaceae > Roseofilum > Roseofilum halophilum. The sequence goes on from NZ_JAQPOK010000004.1 coordinate 54,478, forward strand.
CTTCCACCACCCCAATCTTTTCCGCAATCGCTTTCATCACCTCTAGTGCTGCTAACATAGACTCACGAGTTTCTTGGGCATCACCAGACGCTTTCGAGGCTAAACTTAAGGTTTCCGAAGCATGGCGAGTAGTCTCACGAATAGAGTCAACCATATTATGAATAGACGTAGACGCTTCTTCTGTTGAAGCCGTTTGCTCCGTTGCCCCCAAAGCCATATTCATCGCCCGCTCTTTCATCCTTTGGCTACCGATCGCTAAGGTATTACTCACCGTTTGAACTTGTAAGAGAGTGGACTTAAAATTCTCGACCATACGTTCAATCGAATTCATTAATTGGCCAATCTCATCCTGGCTATTGACCTCAATCTTAGTCTGTAAATTTCCCTTAGATAATTGCTCATTGATCTCGATTGCTTCCGCCAGAGAACGGCCAATGGAGTTAGTAATGATGCCCCCGACAACAATACTAGAAAAAGCAAAAACAACCAATAAGATCGACGTATTTCTAAGCACCTGCGATCGCGCTGTTTTGACTTCTCCTAAAAACTCTTGGGCTTTGTTCTCTGCAAAGTCAATGATTTCTTGCACATCTCTTAGAAGAGACTCCACATAATCAGCTCCCTTTTCCTGGGTAATATTAGCCGCTTCTTCAGCTTGTCCCGCTTGCATTAATTGAATCACTTCATCCCGAATCGGTTTCCAATTAGAAAACTTTTGTCGAGCCTCATAAATTTGTTGGGGATCGCCTAAAAATTGCTGAGTGATTCGATCGAACTCTGCATAAACTTGCCGCTCATACCGATCCACTTGGGTGCGAGCTTGGTTAATCCCCTGGGGAGTCTTTGCTAAGGCGACATCTTTCATCGAGCGATGCATTTTAACAATCCCTGACTCCACCCGCAAAACTGAGGTACTTACAGTATACGGATGCTCATAAAGTTCAGTTGTTAATTGAGCCAGACGGTTCATGCTAAACAGGTTATAGAGACTCGTGCCAATCACTAAACCTGTCATTAAGCCATAACTTAAAGTTAAGCGAGTGCTAATTTTCATTAATTCAATTCCGTTTATCTTCTCTCCTGAAACGGATGTTTGATTTATGGACGGGGAAAAGAGGGCAAATCGATCGCCGCTAAGGATTTGCGCTTTTTCGGGGGGCGCAGGGGATACACTAAGGGCGAGGGCCAATTGCCTTGGGGAAGATTAACCGGAACCTCCGATGACTCAGAGCCTAGGGGAAGCTCTTCAACCGGCAGATCCTCTGCTGGTTTTGATTCTTCAAAGGTGGATTGAACCTCTTCTTGCTCTTGTGTCTCTTCCTCTTGTGCCTCTTCTGGCTCCATGAAACTCTCCTCTGAATCGTCAAATTCGGCACTAAAGGAGGGAGGTTCGGGTTCTAAGTCCTCTGGGTCTTCTAACAGTTCTAACTCTTGTGAGGGAGCATCCTGGAGAGTCTCGATGGCAGGACTAGGGGATGCCGCCATTTCTGGGTTTGAGGGCGAGGACTCTTCCGGTTTGAATAGTTTCAAGTGAGGACGATTTGCAGATTCTGGCGACTCTAGAGGTCGGGTTTCTGGATGCTCTGTTTGTGTCTCTGTAGTGTCGATCGCCTCGGGTCTAGGATCGCAGAGATCGGTTTCTGGTAACGTATCTTGCCATTGATTGATTGACCAAGGTTGAATCGCCACCACTTTGGGGGTTAATCCCGGTTCAATTTTGGTTAATTTGGGGTCGAGAGTCTCTGGGGATTCATTCAGGATTTGTTCTCGATGAGAGGGAGATAATTCTAAACAGCGATCGAGGGCGTTTTTGAACTGTAGGGTATATCGTTGTTGACGATGGAGACGGGTTTGTAAGTCAATGCAAAATTTATCCCGTTGATTGAGTTGGGTGGCTTGTTCGTGACAGCGCTGTTGGGCGATCGCACAATCTCGTTCGAGTCTCGCTGTTTGAGTTTGGGTACTTTCGAGTTGTTCGCTTAAGGTTTCGACTAAAATTTGTTGCCGTTGGTTATTTTGTCGGGATTGTTCTAATTCCCGCGATAGCCGTTTATTTTCTTCTTGCAGAGTATTTATTTCTTCTAGACGTTGGGATAAAAGGGCTTCTGTGGCTGGTTGGCGCTCTTGATAGGTTTGTAGGGCATGTTGAGAATGGCCTAGGGCGTTTTCCAGTTGACTGATGCGATCGAGCAGAGCCACATTCTTATGTAAGACTTGCTCCATTTCCTGTTGTAGAGCGTCTAAGACCTCTGGAGCAATACATTCATTCACCGATTCTTCAATTTCTTGCCAGTTGAGGCTATCATGGGTAATCGCGTCAAGTTTCAATTCTACGGAAACATTGGTAAACTCAGCGCCATCGGTTTCTGGGTTGACTGCCTCAGCAGCGATCGCCTCCGGTTCTGTGGGTGGCTTATCTGCCACAGAGTCCGCAGTTGGCTCGTACTTAGGAGACTCGAAAGGGGAGGTGGGTGTATGCTCTTCGTTCATGGATTAGCCAGAGAATAACAGGGAAAACTAATTACAGGATACCGAACTTTTGGTTGACATACTCCTCGGCCTAAAGGCGCGAGGATTCCCCGGTCAAGCAGCAACAGCAGGCAAAGCCCGTCTTACGTCGCCTTCCGGAATGGCGGTTGATGCCCCAACCGCCTTAATGTTTTTAGCGGCATTGTCGTCTCGGTCGTTTAGATTCGAGCATGACGGGCAACGCCAATAGCGAGTATCTAGGCTCAGGTTCTCAAGCACATGACCACAGTGGTTGCAGGTTTTCGAGCTAGGAAACCATCGGTTAATGAACTCAACAGTCTTACCCTTCTTTTTCGCAACCCACTGGAGGATTTGTAGAAACTCACCAAAAGCCAGATCGTTTACCTTGCGTCCCCATAGCCGTTGCATTCCTTTAAGGTTCAAATCCTCGAAGTACAACACATCCAACTCATCTGTGAGTTTATGCGCCAACTTCCAGAACCAATCCTGCCTACGATTTACGACATCCTCATGCACTCTGCATAAGTGGAGCCGTGCTTGTTCTCGATTCTTAGACCCCTTCTTTTTGCGGCTGTGGTTACGAGATGCTTTGCGTAGTTCATTGAGTGACTGCTTAAGGAACTGTGGGCTTTCAATCTTGAATCCTTCAGAGCAGGTCAAGAACGTTTTCAACCCGAAATCAAAGCCAGCGGTCTTACCCGTCTCGGCAACGATTTGATGGTCGGTAGATTGCTCTACTGTGACGAACATAAACAGCTCTCCTAACGGAGTTCGTTTAATCGTCAGGGTCTTGATATCTCCATCAATTTCTCTGGAATTCCAGTATTGATAAACCTTGCTCCCTATTTTTACCCTGCCGCCATTAAGGAATTTATAGCCCGCTTGCTTCAGGGTGAATGACTTGTACTTTTTGACCTTTTTGAATCCTGGTGGCTTAACTCCTTTTTTGTGATGCTTGAAAAACAACTGATATGCTTTCTCAATCCGCTGGCAAATATCTTGAACAGCCTGAGAACCTACCAACTGCCAAAACGGTTTACGCTTTCGCACTTTAGCGATGTGTTTCTGAAGTTTCGCGCAGTTCAAGTGTTTACTCCACATCCGGTAGTACCGTTTGTGGAGAGCTATCGCGTGATTCCAAATCACTCCAGACGCATTGATTGTGCGCTTGAGGTATCGGTTCCGCTTGTGACTGTATAGCTTAAACTTCAGTGTTTTCATGCTTACTATGATTACATGAATGTGTAGCCATTGTGTAGCCTACATCAAGACTTCTAGATTGAATATTCGCATATCCGAGACCAGAATGGAGAAGCTTAGGAGGGTTGCCGTCCAAAGAGACAAAAAAATGACTCAGTTGGTTGAAGATTGGATCGACAAACTTAGGGAAGAAAAGCCGTCCTAGAAGGACGGGGCTTTAGACCCATTATCTCGGTAATCGGTAATCGGAACAAACCCTTGATTCCCTATTCCCCATTCCCCATAAACTCGCGCACGCAGGATAGGTAAACCGGAGCATCTTCCAACATGGGAAAGTGGGCGGTTTTGTCAATCATGCGGTAGCGAATCTTGGGATTTAAATCGGCGGCTTTTTTTCCCATGGGGGCGGGAATAATTTGGTCTTTTTCCCCAGAGATCAGCAAAACGGGTATGGAGAGCTGGGAAAATGCGATGGGCATGGTTTTGGCCATGTGTTCGCTCACTGAAGTATAAATAGTTCCTAAAGCCGCTTCATAGTCGGCGATCAAGAAGTCGGTGAGAAACGCTTGGCGCTGTTGGTTGGGAATGGGGCGACAGAGAAACCGTGCCATAAAGAAGCGATCGGCAAGGGGAATTTTGGCTAACCAGGGGGGACGGAATTTGACCACGTAACCGCCAAATTTATGGAAGGCTTCAAAGGAGGGGCGATCGTATTCAAAGATGCCGCTACAGGTGAGAATCAGCTTTTCAAGGCGTTCTGGATACTTCTGGGCAAAAAGAACGGCGATGGAAGCTCCCGTAGAATGGGCGTTAATCCAAACCCGTTTGAGTCCCAGTTGATTGAGCAGGTGGGCGAGATCTTCTGCGTATTCTTCGAGGGCGTAACTTAATCCTAGGGGCGTTTGGGGCAGCCGGGTACGTCCAAACCCCCGCAGATCGTAGAGTAGACAGTCAAAGTCTTCCTTAAAGGCTTCTGCTGTGCTTTCCCAATAGCGAGCCGATCCGGCCCAACCATGGAGGAAAACCAGGACAGGTTTTTGGGGAAGGGATGCACTAGGGGTTGTGGTTATCCACTGATAATAGTGGTTAACCCCACGGACTGTTATCTCTGGCATGATCGAGGACTAGGCAGATTCAGGTTTGGGTAAGGAGGAGGGATGCAGCAGCAGTTCGGCGGTCGATCGCTTCTCTACCATGTCTTTGGTAATCACACAGCGAGTGACATCTTTGCGCGAGGGCAGCTCGTACATGACTTCTAACATCAGTTCTTCGACGATACCGCGTAAGGCTCTGGCTCCCGTTTTCCGGCGATAGGCTTCCCTGGCGATCGCTTCGGTTGCTTCTGGGCGAAACTCCAGAGCTACGTTATCCATCTTCAGCAGTTTTTGATACTGCTTAACTAGGGCATTGCGCGGTTGAGTGAGGATACAATTGAGAGTTTCTTCATCCAAGGGATTGACCACTGCTACCACGGGAATCCGGCCAATAAATTCGGGAATCATACCAAATTTGACCAGATCTTCTGGCTCTAATGACTTGAGTACATCGGCGGCCCGTTTTTCCTTGGCTTGGTTATCTCCCGGTTGAATAAAGCCCATGGATTTTTTACCTGTCCGTTGGCTCACGACTTTATCGAGACCTACGAAGGCTCCACCACAGACAAACAGAATATTACTTGTATCAATTTGTATACAATCTTGATAGGGGTGTTTACGGCCTCCCTGGGGGGGAACATTGGCGATCGTGCCTTCGAGCATTTTCAGCAGAGCTTGTTGCACTCCTTCCCCGGACACATCGCGGGTGATGGATGGATTTTCGCTCTTGCGGGCTACTTTATCAATTTCATCAATGTAGATGATTCCCCGTTGGGCTTCTTCCACATCAAAATCCGCCACTTGCAACAGTCGCAGGAGAATATTTTCTACATCCTCACCCACATAACCCGCTTCCGTGAGAGTCGTTGCATCGGCAACAGCAAACGGCACATCTAGCATTTCTGCCAAGGTTTGGGCCAGTAGGGTTTTACCACATCCGGTGGGGCCAACGAGCAAAATATTGGATTTGTGCAGCTCTATATTATCGTCTGTACCGGTTTTTCCACCATTGGTATTGGTTCCGCTGTTGGTCTTGGACTGGATAAAACTCAATCGCTTGTAATGGTTATACACGGCCACCGATAGCACTTTTTTGGCTTCTTCTTGGCCGATCACATGATCGTCGAGATAATGTTTAATCTCTTTGGGTTTAGGCATCTGACCCAGGGTTAAATTCGCTGTGCGCGATCGCCGTTTTTTCTGAGCCGGTTCCCCCCGTCTTGGGCTGGGAGGAGCCGCAGTAGAACTGGAGTCAAACAGCTCTTCATCCAGAATTTCATTACACAGTTCCACACATTCATCGCAAATGTAGACCCCTGGGCCCGCGATTAACTTCCGAACTTGTTCCTGGGATTTTCCACAAAATGAACATTTGAGATGGGAGTCATATTTAGACATATAGCGGCCTCTGATTAAACAGTGGGGTTGGAGTCAGATGGATGGGACTGGGGTTGGACAATCACTTGGTCAATGAGACCATAGTTTTTTGCTTCCTCAGCCGACATGAAAAAGTCTCGTTCTGTATCTTCTGCGATGCGTTCGAGAGGTTGACCCGTGTGATGGGCTAATAATTGATTTAAGGTACTCTTATGATACAGAATTTCTCTGGCCTGAATTTCTATATCAACCGCTTGTCCCTGGGCTCCTCCCAAGGGTTGGTGGATCATGATCCGGGAGTTGGGTAAAGACATCCGTTTTCCAGGGCTTCCGGTTGCCAGAAGAAATGCCCCCATGCTGGCGGCTAATCCATAACAGATGGTCACTACATCCGGCCGGATTTGCTGGATGGTATCGTACATGGCCATGCCAGCCGTCACTGACCCCCCTGGGGAGTTAATATAGAGTTGAATATCTTTTTCTGGGTCTTCTGATTCTAAGAACAAAAGTTGGGCGACTACTGAATCAGCCACCATATCATCGATCGCCGTTCCCAAAAATATTATCCGCTCTCGCAACAGTCGAGAGTAAATATCAAAGGCCCGTTCTCCGCGACCTGACTGCTCCACGACCATGGGAATGACACCTTGGGGTCTAGAGGAGATTACCTCTTGTGAGCTATAGCTTTCCGGCGAACGATGCTGGGATTGGGATCGGAGTATCATGGGGTTTCTCAGGGCGTTGAGTTCCAAATTTATTTTATATATTAGGCTGATTGACCTCTGGGTTTATTATGCCTTAATCTCCCCCATTCTGGCCGGCAAATGGCACAAATATTAGGCTTTTTTGGCCTTCCAGGGGGAGAGGGAGGGTTGAATTAGCTCGGAGAATCGGTTGCCGACTCTTGGGTTTCACTCTCTGGGTCTGGGCTGGTCTCTGGGCTAGGTTCGGGTTCCTTGAGCGTGCCTTCCGGGACTAATTCAACTGTGCCATTGGCTTCTAGCCATTCCATCACTTTTTCCCGATTCAGGTCTTCTGTTACGGCTTCGTTGAGACGATCGCGGTTAATTTCTTGGGGGTCTTCAACTGTCTTTAAGACTTCTTCTATTCTAGCCTGAATTTCTGACTCATCGGCTTGTAAGGATTGCTCTTTAGCAATTTCGGCGATCGCCAAGGATTCCTTTAGCGCTTTAATCGCTTCTGGGCGGCTATTTTGGCGCAATTGGGGAAGGCGATCGGCTGTGAGCAGTTGATTGACATCAATCCCTTGATTGGCCAATTGCATGGCCATTTGGGTTAACTGCTGGGTCACGGTTTCCTCTATCAGGGTTTCGGGTAGCTCCACCTCAACTTGCTCTAACAGGGCTGTCACCAAGGCCTGATGTTTATTGGTTTTGGTCTTGTTTTCTGCTTCCTTGGCAAACCGCTCGGTTAAGGAGGTTTTCAGGGCTTCTAGGGTTTCAAATTCACTAATTTCTTCAGCAAACTCATCATCGAGTTCAGGCAGTTCCTTTTCCTTAATTTCTTTGAGGGTAATTTCAAACTCGGCCGGTTGCCCGGCGATATCTTCTTGGGGATATTCGTCTGGGAACTTCACGGCAATGGTTTTGGACTCTCCCTGTTCCATTCCCACAATGCCATCGATAAAGCCAGGGATAAATCGGTCTGATTCCATTTCGAGCTGAAAATCTGTAGCACTCGCTCCCGGAATTTCTTCGGGTTCAGTTCCTTCTCCTGGGAGCCGACGGCCCACAAAATCGACCACAGCCACATCTCCAAGCTGACACGGCCGGTCTTCGACTGGAATGAGGGTCGCCCGTTTCTGTTGTTCGTCTTTGAGTACGTTACTGACGGCTTCTGGATCGGGTTTAATTTCCTCTGCTTTGACGCTTAAACCTTTATATTCGGCTAATTTTATCTCTGGGGGCACATCCACCGCCGCCTTAAAGGTGAGGCCTTCCCCTGGCTTGAATTGGCTCACCAGGCTATCAAATTCCGATTTAAGCTGGGGAGAGCCTAGGGTTTCTAATTTTTCTTGGGCGATCGCCTCATCTACAGACTGTTTGATCACTTTCTCTAGGGCTGCTGCCTTGAGGTTCTCACTTCCGAGTTGTTGAATCAGCACATGGCGAGGAATTTTCCCTTTCCGAAACCCAGGAAGTTTAGCCGAGCGGCTAAAGTCCTTAATTACCTGCTCATAGGCGGCCTTTGATGTTTCGGCAGGCACTTCAATTTCTAAGCCAATTTGACTGGCGGGCAATTTTTCCTGGGTAACTTTCATCACTAAATTCTGTATACTGAATGGGACTTGAGCCACGGGTGGTGAAGGGGATGAGAATGCTCCTGATACACCACGCATAGGGTATTATATAATAGGGGATTCACAATTGAACCCCACGGAAGATAAAAACTTCTCAAAGAAAGTCTTAAGCGATCGACAGAAACTGGCTGAGAGTGCCATTGACCTGCTAGAATCTGTGAAGATAGTACCAACCGCGCTGGTAATGGGGCAACGGTTTGTTCCCTTGAAATCCCCATTTTTAAGGCATTCCATGCACTCTGCTCGAAGAGAGGATTGAGAAAATCGAACGGTTATCAGAAGAGCGGAAAATGCTGTAAGCTAAATTCTAATGCTAAAAAAAACTTAAAAGTTTGGTCTATATATTATTGATCTCGTACCCGATTCAGAAAATTTTAAGAAAATCTAGAGAGTCCCAACCTAAACCCTAAAGTTTTAAGACCAAGGAGGATCACCTTTTGCCAAAATCCTATCGAGTTGCCATCTTGGGAGCGACCGGCGCAGTCGGTACAGAGTTGCTCCAGCTATTAGAGAGCCGAAATTTTCCCCTAGAGAGCCTAAAACTGCTGGCCTCTCCCCGGTCAGCCGGGCGAACCTTACCCTTTAAAGGAGAAACTCTGCCCGTTGAACCGGTGGCAGAGGGATGTTTTGACCAAGTAGATATGGTCTTAGCCTCAGCCGGAGGTTCAACCTCTAAAACTTGGGCCCCGAAAGCGGTGGCAGCAGGCGCAGTGGTCATTGATAACTCCAGTGCCTTTCGCCTGATTCCGGAAGTGCCCTTAGTGGTTCCAGAAGTCAATCCAGAAGCAGCCGCCACCCATCAGGGAATCATTGCCAATCCCAACTGCACTACAATCTTAATGACGGTAGCCATTTGGCCCCTGCATCAAGTGCAACCGATACAGAGAATTATCGCGGCCACCTATCAATCGGCCAGTGGAGCCGGGGCCAGAGCCATGGAAGAATTGAAAGTTCAAGCCCAACAGATTCTCAATGGCCAAGCTCCCCAAACAGAACTGTTTCCCTACCCCCTAGCCTTTAATCTCTTTCCCCACAATTCGCCCCTGAATGACCAAGGCTATTGTCAGGAAGAGATGAAAATGGTCAATGAAACTCGGAAAATCTTTTCGGCTCAAGACTTGAGAGTTTCCGCCACCTGCGTGCGGGTTCCCGTACTCCGGGCCCACTCGGAGGCCATTAACCTAGAATTTAGCCAACCCTTCCCCGTCGAAAAAGCGCGGGAAGTCTTGCAAACGGCTCCAGGGGTAAAACTCCTAGAAGATTGGAGTGCCAATTATTTCCCCATGCCTATGGAGGTGACTGGCAAAGATGAGGTACTGGTGGGTAGAATTCGCCAGGATTTATCCCATCCTTGCGGTTTAGAGCTATGGTTATGTGGCGATCAAATTCGTAAGGGAGCGGCCTTAAATGCGGTTCAAATTGCGGAACTGTTGGCAGAAAAAGATTGGGTCAAACCCCGTGAAGTGGCCTTGAGTAAGTCATGAGTTAGTCAAGTGAACTGGATAATCATCAAGCGCATCAAAGAAAAAGGAGAATAGAAAGGGTGAGTTATTTTGGACGAGTGCTAACGGCCATGATCACGCCATTTGCGGCTGACGGTAGCGTTAATTATGGCTGTGCTGAACAGTTAGCGGTTCATTTGGTGGACAATGGCAGCGATGGCCTAGTGATCTGTGGTACAACGGGGGAGTCTCCAACGTTAACCTGGGAAGAAGAACATGAATTATTCCAGGTGGTGCAAAAAGCGGTTGCAGGAAGAGCCAAAGTGATTGCCGGAACGGGATCGAATTCGACCTCAGAGGCGATTTCAGCGACCCAAAAAGCGATGGCCTTGGGCTTAGATGGCTCTTTGCAGGTGGTTCCCTATTACAATAAACCCCCGGCCGAGGGACTGTATCAGCATTTTAAGGCGATCGCCGAAGCTTGCCCCGATATTGCTCTTTTGCTGTACAATATCCCTGGACGGACAGGGCAAAATATGCCTGCTGAAACCGTAGCCCGTCTAGCAGAAATTTCCAACATTGTCGGTATTAAAGAAGCCAGTGGGAAACTCGATCAAGTCAGTCGGATTCGTCAATGGGTTCCCTCTGAGTTTGGCATTTATTCTGGAGATGATTCCCTGACTTTACCCATGCTCTCGGTGGGTGGCAATGGAGTCGTCAGCGTGGCCTCTCACTTGGTAGGTAAGGACATGCAAGAAATGATTCAGTGCTTTGAACAGGGGAAAACCCAAACAGCAACAAACATTCACTTAAAACTATTTCCCCTGTTTAAGGCCTTGTTTCTGGTCACTAACCCGATTCCGGTTAAAGCAGCTCTGGCTCTTCAAGGATGGCCCGTTCAAGCCCTGCGTTTACCCTTGGTGGAAGCTCCAGACTCCGTTCAAGCAGAATTAAAAACCGTATTAAATCAGTTGGGTTTGAACTGAACGGTTGGGTTGGTAACAGAAGTTAAAACCCCAAAACAGAATTTGAGCCGAAGGAATATGACCCCATCCCTTGGGGAAGAAGTGCTTCAACTCTCTATGACGTTGGCTCAAACTTAAGGCTATATGCAAGCACACCTAGCCCATGAATCTATCACACTAAATCCTGAAAATTATGGTTAGAAAAAATCAAAAGTCTGCGATCAAAATTATTCCCCTAGGAGGTCTGCACGAAATTGGTAAAAATACCTGCGTCTTTGAATATGAAGACGAAATTATGTTGTTGGATGCAGGACTGGCCTTTCCTACAGATGGGATGCATGGAGTCAATATTGTATTGCCCGATATCTCCTATTTACGAGAAAATCGCGATCGCATCAAAGGCATGATCGTCACCCACGGCCATGAAGACCATATTGGCGGTATTGCCTATCATCTCAAACAGTTTGACATTCCCGTGATTTACGGGCCCCGGTTAGCCATGGCCCTGCTCGGAGGGAAGCTGGAAGAAGCAGGAGTCCGAGAGCGTACCGAATTGAAAACCGTCGGCCCCAGAGATATGGTACGGGTGGGCAAAAACTTCGTCGTGGAATTCATCCGCAACACCCACTCCATGGCCGACAGTTTCACCGTTGCCATCCATACTCCCCTGGGTGTGATTATCCACTCTGGAGACTTCAAAATCGATCATACCCCCGTCGATGGCGAACTCTTTGACCTACAAAAACTAGCCGAACATGGAGAAAAAGGCGTATTGTGCCTGATGAGTGACTCCACCAACGCCGAAGTCCCCGGATTTACCCCATCGGAAAGTTCCACCTATCCCAACCTCGACCGGGTATTTTCCCAAGCTGCGGGACGGATTTTAGTCACCACCTTTGCCTCTTCCGTGCATCGGGTGAATATTATTCTGCAACTGGCGCAAAAACATAATCGGGTGGTCTCGGTTTTAGGGCGCTCCATGCTCAATGTGATTGCCCATGCTCGCAACTTGGGGTATGTGAAATGTCCCGATGAGCTACTGCAACCCCTGAATGCCATTCGCAATTTGCCGGATGAAAAAGTGCTGATTCTGACGACCGGATCTCAAGGGGAACCCTTATCGGCTCTAACCCGGATTGCCAAACAAGAACATCGCCAGGTCAAAATTCGCCGGGGGGATACGGTCGTATTCTCCGCCAACCCGATTCCCGGTAACACCATTGCGGTGGTGAACACCATCGACCAATTGATGAAACAAGGGGCGAATGTGGTCTATGGTAAAAATCAAGGCATTCATGTGTCCGGTCATGGCTGTCAAGAAGACCATAAGCTGATGTTGGCTTTAACTCGTCCGAAGTTCTTTATCCCGGTTCATGGGGAACATCGGATGTTGATTAAACATGGGCAAACGGCTCGCAGTATGGGGATTCCCGAAGAGAATATGGTGATTGTCGATAATGGCGATATGATCGAGCTGACGGACAATTCCCTTGAAATTGCGGGTAAAGTTTCCTCTGGTGTGGCTCTGGTGGATAATGCCGGTATTCTCCATGAACAAGCCCTGAAAGATAGGCAGCAGTTGGCTGAAGACGGGGTGATTACGGTGGCTGCTAGTGTGAATTGGGATGGTAAGTTGGTTAACCGTCCCCTGGTGCATTTACGGGGTGTGGTTACGTCTCTGAAACAGCGATATTTAGAAGATGCGATCGCCCAATCGATGCAAACCACGTTAGATAATCGTTGGTCAGAGTTTGTCCGTTGTTTTGGACAAGGACAGTTAGATGTCAGTTTTGACCAACTGCAACGGCAGGTTGAGCATGATATTAATCGACTCCTGAGAAGGGAATTACGGAGTAATCCGTTGCTGGTGTTACTGATGCAAACCCCCGAAGATCCTCCAGGGGATCTCAAGCCCCAGGAGAATGGCGCTAAACCCGCTCCGAAAACCGATGATGTACCCCTGAAAAATCGGCGTACTCGTCCCCGGCGATCGGCTCAAGTCGCGTCTTAAGATAACGTAATCATCAGAAACAAGAGGGGGGGTTTTAGCAGACTCCCCTCTTGCCGTATAATGGTTGCGTTTATTTTGAATGCTGTTAGGTTGTTATTACCGGAGAACACTGTGAAAAAATTGCTATCTTGGATCATTGTGGCGATCGCCATCCTGTCCTTTATTCTGCCCACTCCTGCTCTAGCAGGTGATGCAGCCGCAGGTAAAGCGGTCTTTTCTGCCAACTGCGCCGCTTGTCATGCTGGAGGCAAAAATTTGGTTAACCCGACTAAAACCTTGAGTCAAGCTGATTTAGACAAATATGGAATGAATAGTCTAGAGGCAATTGTTACTCAGGTACAAAATGGGAAAGCGGCTATGCCTCGTTTCTTGGGTAAATTGAACGACCAACAAATTGAAGATGTTGCTGCCTATGTTTTAGAACAAGCTGAAAAAGGCTGGTAATCCCTTCCCAACAGGATGTTAATTTGAATTAACATCCTGTTACTATTTTAAAAGCATTATTTATTCAACCCTAATTATTTCTGTATCTTAAATCAGTTGCCCTTCGCTGTAACGTCTCCATAAAGCTTAAGACTTCCTAAAGATATCCCCCCGAATCCAAGATGATCCGGTGTTAATAGAAGTAGCATTCTTGTGGGAAATTCCCATTGAAGTATTGAACGAGAGCAAGTCTATGGTCACTCAAACTAAGATTACTAACCTAGAAGAACTAGAAGCCCTAATTTCCCGCGTCAAAACAGCCCAAGTGCGCTATGCCACCTATAGTCAAGAGCAGGTGAATCATATTTTCAAGAAAGCGGCTCTAGCGGCGAATGCGGCTCGGATTCCCTTAGCGAAAATGGCCGTTGAAGAAACGAGGATGGGAGTGGCTGAAGATAAGGTGATTAAGAATCATTTTGCTTCAGAATTCATTTATAATAAGTATAAGAATGAAAATACTTGTGGGGTAATTGAAGAGGATAAGTCCTTTGGGTTTCAGAAAATAGCCGAACCGGTGGGTATTTTAGCGGGAATTGTGCCCACGACGAATCCTACGTCAACGGCTATATTCAAAGGGCTGATTAGCTTAAAAACTCGAAACGCGATTATCTTTTCCCCCCATCCACGAGCGAAAAAATGTACGATTGAAGCGGCGAAAATTGTTCTAGATGCAGCAGTAGAAGCGGGTGCGCCAGAGGATATTATTGGCTGGATTGATGAGCCGACGGTTCCTTTGTCTCAGGCTTTGATGCAACATCCTGATGTTAAGCTGATTTTGGCGACAGGCGGGCCGGGAATGGTGAAAGCCGCTTATTCTTCGGGGAATCCGTCTTTGGGTGTGGGTGCTGGAAATACGCCAGCGCTGATTGATGCTTCGGCCCATATTAAGATGGCGGTGTCTTCGATTATTTTGAGTAAGACGTTTGATAATGGGATGATTTGCGCCAGCGAACAATCGGTGATTGTGGAGGATGAAGTTTACGATCGAGTGCGGGAAGAATTTCTGGCCCGTGGCGCTTATTTTGTCACGCCAGAAGAGCGGGAAAAACTAGCGAGTAAGGTGTTGGTCAATGGCCGCTTGAATGGGGAAATTGTGGGGCAACCGGTGCAGAAATTGGCGGAAATCGCTGGGTTTTCGGTTCCGGAGCAGACGCGGGTGATTTTGGCGGAAGTGGAAAAAATTGGCCCAGAAGAGCCGTTTTCCTATGAAAAGTTGTCTCCGATTTTAGCGATGTATCGGGCGACAGATTTTGAGGATGCGGTGGATAAAGCCCGTGGTTTGGTGGCGTTTGCGGGTCGGGGTCATACGGCGGCGCTGTATACGGCGACCTCGAATATGGAGCATATTAAGCGGTTTGAAGACCGGGTGCAAGCGGCACGGGTATTGATTAATACGCCATCTTCCCAGGGGGCGATCGGGGATATTTACAATTTCCGGCTCGATCCATCTTTGACTCTGGGATGTGGAACCTGGGGAGGAAACTCCATTAGTGAGAATGTGGAACCCAAGCACTTGTTGAATATTAAGACGGTGGCAGAGCGTCGGGAAAATATGCTCTGGTTCCGGATTCCGCCCAAGGTGTATTTTAAGTATGGGTCGCTGCCGGTGGCGATTCGGGAGTTGGCTGGCAAAGAGCGGGCGTTTATTGTCACAGATAAGCCGTTGTATGATTTGGGCATTACCAGTGCTTTGGAGGAGGCGCTGGAGGAGATTGGCCTGAAGTACGATGTGTTCTATGATGTGGAACCCGATCCGTCTTTGGATACGGTGAATCGGGGGTTGACGTTGATGAAGACGTTTAACCCGGATGTGATTATTGCCATTGGTGGGGGTTCTCCCATGGATGCGGCGAAGATTATGTGGTTGTTGTATGAGCATCCGGAGATTGAGTTTGAAGGGTTGGCGATGCGGTTTATGGATATCCGCAAGCGGGTGTATGAGTTGCCGCCTTTGGGTGAGAAGGCAATTATGGTGGCGATTCCGACGACTTCGGGGACGGGTTCGGAGGTGACTCCGTTTGCGGTGGTGACCGATCGCCGCAATCATATTAAGTATCCTTTGGCTGATTATGCCTTAACGCCGAATATGGCGATCGTCGATCCAGAGTTGGTGTTGCATATGCCCAAGAGTTTAACCGCTTTTGGAGGCATTGATGCCCTAACCCATGCCATGGAAGCCTATGTTTCCGTATTAGCTTCCGAGTACACCAACGGATTAGCCCTAGAAGCGATTCGTTTAATTTTCAAATATCTACCGGATGCATACGAAAAAGGAGCGGATGCACCCAAAGCACGGGAAAAAATGCATTATGCTTCCACCATGGCAGGAATGGCATTTGCCAATGGATTTCTGGGAATTTGTCACTCGATTGCCCACCAGTTGGGAGGAACATTCCAGATTCCCCATGGGTTAGCCAATGCGCTGATGATTTCCCATGTGATTCGGTACAACGCGACGGATGCGCCGTTTAAGCAAGCTACCTTTTCTCAGTACAAATATCCCAATGCTCGCTGGCGCTATTCTCGGATTGCCGATTACCTCAATTTAGGGGGAGAAACGGAAGATGAGAAGGTATCGCTGCTGATTCAAGCAGTGGAAGATCTCAAGCGCAAGGTGCAGATTCCTGCGAGTATTAAGGAGGTGATTAAGGAGGATGAAGGGGCATTTTTTGCCCAAATCGATCAGGTAGCAGATCAGGCGTTTGACGATCAATGTACGGGTGCAAATCCTCGCTATCCTTTAATTACGGACTTAAAGCAACTGTTGATTGATGCCTATCACGGGAATTTGGATATGAGCGTGAATGGGGCTAATGGTAAGGCTTTGGTTTCTCCTGTGGAGACTTTAACCGAAGTTGCCCATTAAACCTTACAGCGTTTTTCGATGTTATGAGGTACAGTAATCGAAATGTTCCTTGAGAGTGTTGTCCCATGAAAAGCCTGAAGAATGGGCACTCTAGCGTAAAAAATGGTTTTCCCATTACCCATTACCCATTACCCATTACCGCG
>NZ_JAQPOK010000005.1 GCF_030068445.1 Roseofilum halophilum BLCC-M91
GATGTTATGAGGTACAGTAATCGAAATGTTCCTTGAGAGTGTTGTCCCATGAAAAGCCTGAAGAATGGGCACTCTAGCGTAAAAAATGGTTTTCCCATTACCCATTACCCATTACCCATTACCGCGCGAAGCGCTGTAAGCATTAGTTCTGTCTGTTGACCAACCCTGTTCTTCCTGTCGCCGTTGTACCCGCACATCATTGGGGGCAAGTTCCATCAGTCGGTTTAACTGCTCCTGTGCTTCCTCCACATGCCCCAAAGCCATCAGCGCATCAAAACGATCGCCTGCCGCTACAATATTGTCAGGATACCTCGCTAAAATGCGCTCATAGACTTCCAGAGCCGCCGCAGCATCCTTTCTCGCCATCTGCACCCGCCCCAGCGCCAGCCAGTGAGACGGGTTTTCTGGCTCCAATGAGGCGGCTGACTCGAAGAAGCCTACCGCCGCCTCCAAATCCCAGTTACACACCGCAATCAATCCGCGAATATGCGCTTGCGTCGGTTCATAGCGAATATGAGATAAAGCCTGCTCGTACACCCTCGCCGCCTCCACCGGTTGTGCCATCAACTGCAAGATTTTGCCCAACCTTAAATACACCTCAATCACTTGAGGTTGTCGCTCCATCACCTGTCGATATTGCTCAATTGCCGGTTGCCAATCTCCCGTTTTATAGAGCAGATCCGCCAATTTTAAGCGCTTTTTCCATCCCGATGGATAATTCTCAATATACTGATATAACGTCTTCAGTTTCTGCTTAATTCGGGTCGGCTTTTTCTCCAACACCAAACAAACCTCAGCCTCCATTCCTGAAGGCTGAGAAATTACGGCAACCGATGAGACCCTTTGACTATGCATGTGGCAGTAAGATGATAACTAATAACTGGATGAATCGGCCTGATATTGTTCAGACTCGGAACATCAGATAAACTCTCCTTGTCTGCCGGAGTCTGATGATATTTTTCCTCTAGTAAACAATGCAATACAGAATTATTTTGCCCAGATAAATAGTGCCTTAACTGTTTCTTCAGGCGCTCCTTCGCTTCCTGAATCCGTTTGTAGGCATTGTCCTGGGAAATGGCCAACCGTTGAGCAATATCGGCATAGGAAACCTGGTGATAGTAACGCAAAATAAACGGCTGGCGCAGTCGCTCAGGAAGCAGATTAATAGCGCGAAAAATGGACTGGGATAACTCTTCAGAAAGTAGGGTAGATTCCGGGCAAGCATAACTGATCAGAAGAGAGTCTAGAGAAGTGGGGGCGATCTCGTCAATATTGTCCACACCTATGGCTCTGCGTCGATCTTGTCGATATTTGTCCATGCATAGATTATGGGTGAAACGAGTTAACCAAGCCCGGAGATGGGTAATTTTGTGGGCATGATCGGGCAATTTATTTCTGGCTTTAAGCATGGCCAAACTGAGAGCATCTTCGGCTTCATAAGCATCATTATTCAGCCAACGCAGACAGCGAAAATAAAGATACTCTTGATGACTTTGCCAGAGGGGCCAAAAGGCATTGAGATCCCCTTCAGAAAGACGCTGTAATAGCTGTTCCTCTTCTAGAGGATTGAGGTTTTTATGTTTATTTTGCGATCTAATTTCTCGGTGCTGCATCAATATTAACCCAAGTTGTTTGCGGAGTATTGATGGTAGATACAGTTTTGAGATCGAGTCCGGATAACTAAAGTATCTGGCTTTCGCTTCTCCAATCTTAAGACGATTCCCAAGTTCGATTTCTGAATTTTTGTAGTTAACGTCAGTTTTGGTTAACAGTGAGATATTTTTGTAGGGGCGAAAAATTTTTCGCCCCTACAAGAGAAGCTAGTTAGGAGTCGCTGTCACCGTGACTTGATACTCGTAAGTCCCAGAAGGTAAGCCATTGGTATTGGCATTTCTGCCCACAACCAGACCCACATTATAAGGAAGGTTATTAAAAGAAGTTATCGGACTTTTAGGGACATTCCACGGTACACTGTTGCTAAACTGGCCGTTGCCATTTGTTGTGAACATGGGTAAGATGAGGTTGAATAAAGTTGCTTGAACAATATCGGGGTTGAACCCAGCCGGAGCCTGAATTTTCACTGGGGCACTAATAGAAAGAGAGCTAGGGGCTGTACAGTTGACCTGTAGAGACCCTGACGTACCAGTATTGTTTAAAAAACTTTCAGCCATCAGATATTCAGCCGTGGGACTCGGCTGCACCAATGTACCATTCTGAACGTTACTAAACGTGCAGGTGCTGTTGACAGTCCCATTGAAGTTGACCGTTGTGCTGTTTTGGGCTTCGGCTTTGGGAGCCAAGGTTACAGCACTGAGGATGGCCAGGGCACTTGCGAGGGCGAGATGACGGTTTTTCATGGTTGGGATTTTCATGACTCTGTTAGGGTGTTCTATTCTATAGACGTTTGTGAGGGGGAGTTTGTGAAAGTTTTGTGATGCCCTCTCCCTTTCATGTCCGCTTTGCGGAATATCCCTCTCCTGTGGGAGAAAGGGGTAGGGGGATGAGGGTGAGTGTTGATCAGTCAGTTTGTAGTGATGGCTTTAGCCATCTCCAGCTAGGCTTTTAAGCACTAATATCAAATCCTTAAATGGTTGCTACTTTCTGTGTCCTCTAGACACATGGTGAGGGAGGGCGGGTTGACAAAAATGGTTGTCAGTCTACAAGATTTAGGTATAACCCGCCCCTACAACTGTGTCTCGTTGTTATGGGAATTGAATGATTTGCATCTCAAATCACCATAAAATGGAATAATGCCCAATCCCAATCTAGCCATTTACGCACGCTATGCTGATGGGACACCCGTATTTAAAGGCAGTAGGGTGCGTTAGCGACAGCGTAACGCACCTACAATCTACTAAAGTGCTTACTACGAACTGAGTCTTCTATCAAGTTCTACGGTTGAAACAAACGCCCCCAACCGGTTCCCGGCCCATCGGCAGTCCAGCGATATTTCATTTCATAGCGACTGTAAATAGCACTACGACCATTTTCAACCGCACCCTTGTAATTATCATGTATAGAACCATAGGGATCGTTGACAATAAAATCACCGTTTTCAGTGCGTCCGCGCACGACAATAATATGTCCAGATCCAGAAGGATTTTCAGTTGTGCCTCTATGCAAAATACCAATGACTACTGGACGACCTGCTTCGAGTTCTCGATAGACATCTTCAAAATCGAGATTGATATGCCAAGTGCTGTTCAGGCCGAAATGGGATAAGGCTTGCCCTTGAACGGTATGATCGATGCTATCTCCATATTGACAAACGACTTTTAGGTAGGCATCATCTCCCTGTTTTCCGGGTAAAGTTCCTGGGCGGAAATACTCTAAACACATGGCACAGGAAGACGCATTACAGGTTCCCGTGGGATCTATATAGTTATCGGTTTGGGGGAACCAGGGAACATCAAGCAAAATTTTCTTAAAACTCTGTTGAGCGAGAATACTTTTGGCTTTTTGATAGTAATGTTTGCGGTCTTCCAAGCCGTTATAGCCGCCATTTACGGCTTGGGTAATTTCTTCAACGGTTGCGCCGCGATCGCACAATTCATTCATCCGATTCTTTTGCCACCAAGAACCCGCGCTGGTAAAGGGATATTTTTGAGCCACATAATCACAGCCTTCCATAATTTTCGGATCGCCCATGAAATTACAAAAGGCTTGATAGTTGTCCCGTCCTGTTAATTGAATCGCCCCAGCACCTTTATATTTTGGCCCATCCCCTGGGTTAACATTACCTAAATCAGTCCTTCCTTCATAATTTGAGCCATCACTGAGTTCTTTGAGCCATTTGAGGCCGCGTGACTCATGGGCAATTTGGCTGAGGAAGTGAAATAATCTATCTGGGGTATTGATTTGATAAACATGCAAGCAATGGTTTAGATCTTTGAGTTTTTCTGGATAGATGGAGTTGCCAAATAATTGCTCTGCTTGCTCTTGGGTAATCAGGGTGGGTTCTGAATCTAAGCTTATACCGTCCCAATGTTTGGCAAAAACATAGAACGTGCCCGAATTGGCGGCTAATGTCACTTTGATGTGACCATTCTCCGCCGCTTCTACTGCTTCAAAGCCATAGCTTTTTCCTGCGGGAACATCTACGATTTGTTCGGGCTTCAGTTGGGCGGCTTCTACGGGCAATTTCTTTAGTTTTGTGTTTGCCTTGGCTTTCATGTATTTCATCTTATTAACCTGTTTTTTGACTCTATTAATAAGACGATTTGAGTGTGAGTTTTATGAATTTTTATAATTATTAAGCTAAAGAGTGGGGAGGGCGGGTTTCCGCAAGCGGACATGAATACAAAAATAGTTTTCAGTCTACAAAATTTGGGTATAACCCGCCCCTACAGATCGCTTAATTTTAATAAATATAATATTAATCAAAAGTCGTTTTCATCGCTATCTAAGGTTGTCAAGGTTGCTGATAAAAATCCTAGCAACGATCCGAGGACAACATTAAAGGCTTGATTGGCCATATTGTTGATCGCTCCTATGTTTTCAACTTCTGAGTCAATCATCTGCCTATAGATCTCTAATTCTTCAGGCGTAGCGATCAGATCTAATTGTTCGATATGCTCCTTGCGAGAGGCGAAACCGTTATTATGAAAAAAGGTGACAAATCCAGTAAAGGTCAACAAAATTGCATAAATGGATAGAATGATATACCAAATGGGTTTGCCTACGATATTTTTAGGGCGATTGTGTTTTGATTGTTTTATCCCTTCCGCTTCCGTCGCTGCTTTAATTTGGTCGATTTTTTCTAGGTCTGTCCGTAACAGTTTAGCTGGCGGATGGGATGGATTCGGTAAGGGCATTTTTACTGTTTTGATATCAATGTAGAAGATAAAAATGATACGATCGCCCCTAAGATGACATTAAAGGCTTGGGAGCTGATGGTGTTTTCATCCGCAAAAGTATTGGCATCATCTTGGAGTAATTCTTTGACCAAGAGTTGCTTGTCTGGGCGATCGTAATCTCTAATAATTTTGTCGAAGTTTTCGGGGTTGGTGATAAAGTCATTATTGTGAAAGAAGGTGATATATCCCATCACAAAGAATAAAAGCATATAGGTAATTAGTACGGTGTACCAGGTGGGACTCATCCCGGTTTGTTTGATCCAGTTTTTTAGAGGGAGCATGTTTTTACCGGATGTTGCCCTGTCATCAGGGCTTTAGCTTCTCTGCTCTGAAGACGATTTTTCAATTCGATTTCTGAATTTTTGTAGTTATAGTCGATTCGTAAGGTGGGCAGCGCCCACCCAGCCCTGTCTATTTACAACAAAAGTAGGGGCGGGTTTGAAACCCGCCCCTACAACTATTCTGGGATGGCTGCCGTACCCCTAGTTGGGAATCGCTGTTACCGTGACTTGATACTCGTAAGTCCCGGTAGGTAAGCCATTGGTAGTCGCATTTTTGCCCACAACCATACCTACATTATAAGTTCTATTATTTACAATAGAGATTTGAGTTGTAGAGCTATTCCAAGGTGTACTCGCGCTAAACTGGCTGCCCTTAATTGCAGTCAGGGCCAACACTGGATCGTATACATAAGCTTGAACAGTATCGGGGGTGAACCCAGCAGGGGCCTGAATTTTCACTGGGGCGCTGACGGAGAGAACACTATTCCCTGTGCAGGTGACTTGGAGAGATGCTGACGTACCAACATTGCTAAAATTACTATCAGCCATCAGATATTCAGCCGTGGGAGTGGGCTGCGCCAAGTTACCATTCTGAACGTTACTAAACGTGCAGCTACTGCTCACAGTCCCATTGAAGGGAATGGTTACGCTGTTTTGAGCTTGGGCTTTGGGAGAGAAGACGACAGCACCGAGGATTGCCAGGGCACTTGCGAGGGCGAGATGACGGTTTTTCATGGTTGGGATGTTTATGCCTCTGTTAGGGTGTTCTATTCTATAGACGTTTTCGAGGGTGAGTTTGTGAAATTTTTGGTGATGCCCTCTGCTCGGAGAAGGGGAGTGGGGGGATAGGGGGATGGGGAGTATTGGAAAAACTTATCAATCTGGAGAACGCTTATTGTAACGGTAATAAAAAGTGTGATTTGAGTCAGGACTATTCTAGTGTGTATGCAATACATTTAGCAGTATCACTGTATGGTTTATGAACATGGGTTCGATCAGGGTTTTCTACTACGTGAATACTGTTGATTTTGTGATGAATGATGAAAATGTTAGAGAATTCACCCGTTAATTGCGGCGATCGCCGTTCTTTCGATCGGGCTTCCCTGGAAAAACTATGTAAAAAAAAAAGACATTAGATTTTGGCGCGAATGGCAAAAATACCAACCTTATCTCTATCGTTGCTGCCTAAAATGGATGAGAGGAAATGAGATGGATGCAGAGGATGCCCTCTCTGAATCGATGTTTAAAGCATGGCACAAAGTAGGGAATCGTCCCGAAAGTATCTTTAATTATAAATCCTGGTTGTATAAACTGACGCATAATGTCTGTGTTGATATTCAGCGTAAAAAGAATCGAAGAAAGAATAAGATAGTCTATTTAGATGGGGTTGACGAGAGCAAAGTTTTATCCCTGATGCAAGAGGATGCAAACCTGAGTCTCGAAGAAGAGGAAAAAAGAAACATAATTGCAGGGGAAATCCAAAATTTACCCGATCGAATCCGTGAAACGTTTATCTTGCATTACTATGGGGATCTCTCCTATCAAGAGATTGCCGAGAAACAAAGTATTTCCTATGCCAATGTCCGCAAGCGTGTTTCTGAAGGACGCTCGATGTTGACAGGAGAGTTGACACCCTATTTTCTCGTTGCTTGATGGTGATGGGGTGAGAGGGAAATGGGGAGAAGGGGGAGGAAAGGCAGCGAGCAAGATGCTCGCATTCCCGGAGAAAAGCAGGGAGTGGGAGCGTCTCGCTCCCTGGATTTTGAATTCCCTAGTCTCGCTCCCTGGATTTTGAATTCCCTAGTCTCGCTCCCTGAATTTTGAATTCCCTAGTCTCGCTCCCTGAATTTTGAATTCCCTAGTCTCGCTCCCTGAATTTTGAAGTTCCCTAGTCTCGCTCCCTGGATTTTGAATTCCCTAGTCTCGATCGCTGGATTTTGAAGTTCCCTAGTCTCGATCGCTGGATTTTGAAGTGCCCTAGTCTCGATCGCTGAATTTTGAAGTTCCCTAGTTCGATAGGGTAGAATAAGTGAACGAATAACGGAATTTTTGGGAATGATATAAAAGTCACCAGTCAGTTATCTCAACTCAAGAAAAATTACGGCAATGTTAGCATTGAAGAAATTGCCGAAGTGACGGGAATTGACCTAGAGCAAATCCGGGAGTTAGAGAAGGGTTCGGCAGAGGCGATCGCCTTTAACACCCTGGCGCAACTGTGTGATTTTTTTCAATGTACGCCTAACGATGTGTTGCTCTTAGAGTGGGATGGAATTGAAGTCGATAACACTCCCCCAAGCGCCGAGGAACTTCGCCAAGCGAAAGAGTTGATTGATAAGGCCTATGCGATCGCCTCAGCAATGCCACCGCGTCCGGCTGAAGAAATTTGGGCAGATTTTGAGGCAACTGTCGATCGCATTGGATTAGAACTTGAACAATCGAAGTCTTCTAAAAGCTGAAATAATGCCCTCTCCCTATATCCCTCTCCCACGGGAGAGGGACTTTTTCCCCCTTCTCCCTTCGACTTCGCTCAGGGCAGCGCCCGTGGGAGAAGGGGGTAGGGGGATGAGGGAAACCCTTCGCGACTCATTACTGCTACAACTGCTGTAAGTTGAATTCCAGCAAAGTTTCGGAACTGCGATCGATGGTAATGGTATGGGGTTCGATCGCCCCATCACCGTTGACTTTGAGTTGATATGTGCCTTCTCGCAATTGTTCTAGATAATACACCCCTGCCGTGTTGGTAATCGATAAACTGGCTGAAGTTCCATCGCTGGAGAAGGCTTCTACCCTGGCTCCGGCGATGGGTTTTCCTTCGCTATCGGTGACGACTCCGGCAAGGGTATAGGAGGGTTGCAGGGGAATCATCAGGGGGGTAAAACTGCCTTCGACGACTTCTACAGCCCAGCTATTGGTTGAAGGTTGGAAGTCGGGAGGGAATCCGGCGGCTTCTAAGTCGAGGCGATAGGTGGCGGGGGGAAGGGGCAGGAGGAAGCGATCGCCTTTAACTTCAATTTCCCAGGGTTCTACCAGTTGGTTATTGAGGATCAGAAACTCGGAGGAATCGGTATAAATCTCTTCATTGCCATCCCGTTTACCGTTGCTGTTGCGATCGTAAAAGGGCTGAATGGATAAGCCGCCTGCGGTGCGTAAGCGCTCCAATTGGCGATCGCCCGGACGAATACCCTGTTGCAACCCTAAACTCGACACCAGTTGCAAGCGAAACTGACTTTGCTCGGAAGTTAGAGAGATGCCTTCATAGCGCAGTTCTAGGGCAATTCCCGGTAAAATTGCGGTGGATGCATTGACATAAAGACCATGGCCTTGAGATCCCAGGAGATAGCCGAGTTCGCTTTGCCACAACGTTTCGCCAAAATAAGTGCGATTAGGCGATCGATAGCGCCAGAATGCCGACAGCAAATAGTTATCCATAGAACTATTCAACGTCCTATAATTTAAAACCCCATAATGAGACGGCGTAAACCGATAAGACAAATCCGACAAAGAACTACTTTTATTGCCCTGATGGAACAGATAAAGTCGCCCCAACTGTTGATTTAGATTCCAACTCAAGTCACCTTCCGTATCCACATTCAACCGCGCCAGAGTAGAATAATTCGATCCACCAGCAAAATACTGTATTCCAAAACTCCCTAGATCCCCAAAAGTGCCATTTGCGATTAATCTCAAGCGAGGAAAAACTCGCCAATCCAAAGAATAGCGCGTATCCTCCAAATCGCTACTTAAGCTGGCCAACAAATTCGGATAACCATCCCAAACCAGATTAATATCAACATCTGTCTCTTCTCCAAGAATGCCAGAGATTGACGCAATAAATGGAGTTCCTTTCGGTTGATAAAAAATTTCCGCTAATCCATTCATCCCCAGATCGTAAAATGCCCCCAAACCCACCGTCAAATCCTCCGAGAGTCCCCACCGACTGCTCACTCCCGCATTAAAATCGGTAAAATCCCCCCAAAATTCATCAAAATTTAACTGACGCTTCCACCCCGCAGAAACTGCCCATGCCGATGTACCTGCGGGTAATTGTTCCAGTAATACACTAAACCGAGCTTCTTCAATAATCGGTTCGGCTGCCAAAGAACCATTTGGATAGAGTAAAACATAATATTGATTATTAAAACTCCGTCCCACTCTAACCGCATTAAACCGATAAACCCCCGAATCATCCACAACTTGTTCAGCCAGCAATTCTCCACTCTGCAAATTGTTCACCAATTGTACAACCGTTCCCGGTTTTGCTTGACCCGTTATGGTTGCCGTCACCGACTCCGGTTGCAGTCGTTGCTGAGGGTTTGCCCCACCATTATTTCTCAAAACTGGAAAGGGATTATATCCTCGACGCTGAATGGTCGTAAATCCCCAAAACTCTCCCCCACTTTGACTGCGCCAAAAGGTGGGCTGTGACCCCAAATAATAATCTGCTCCATCCGTTTGTTTGAGAAATTGTAACTCAGACAATTGCCAAGTTTCGCTCTCACTAAAATCCCGTTGATTCAAGCGCAAAAACCAACTACTCTCAAACAGAGTGCCCACAGCCGAAAATTGCCCTCGGTTGTTAATCTGATTCTCTCCTATTCTAGTTGAATTCACTTCCTGTTGCACCCCACTGATATTAAAATTAGGAGCAGAAACTTCGGGCAATCCTTCAAGGATGATTGGGCGATCCTGACGGCGAGTTCTCCGAGTATTGCTAACTTCAGGAACTTGAAAAACAATGGCATATTCTCGCCAGTCAAACTCAATGAGGATACCAAACAGTTCCCTCATTTGGGCTACAGAAAGCACTAATCCTAATTCGGGATCTGTTTGTAAGTCATTCAGATTAAGTTGCACCACCTTAAAGGGCGATCGTAGTTCAACGATATCTTCTTCTACCACTTTTGAGGTAAAGTTTAAGGCTTCTAAAATGGCATTATAAGGAACCAGCCAATCCTCAAAGTTAATGGACTCTGTATCATCTACTTCACCGCGCACTAACACGCCAGAATTGACCGTTCGCCTGCCTACGGTTAAGCCGACAATAAACAAGGTAGGCTGGGGATCTGGGGTGTGTTCTGCTGAGGCTGTCGTGGGCATTGTTGCTGCAAGACTCGATCGCGTTAGCCAGTTCAAGTTACTAGAAATAATCAGTTGCAAACAACCGATTAATCCGAATAGTTTTAGGAAATTTTTCATCACATAAATTTGTACTGGTGTAGTTAGAAAAATAGCCCTCACCCCCAACCCCCTCTCCCACGGGAGAGGGGGCTAAAAGATGTATCTCATCTATTCGAGAAAGGCTATATACCCCTTTTAAGAGGAGGGATCTAAATGTCATTCGGAAGAGGGAAAAGTGCTGGATTCAGGAGTTGAAGGTACAGTAAAATTTACGGAAAAGTTAATTTTATTGCTGAAGTTAACGCCCCAGCCTAATTGCCCAGAAAGTTCATAGTCTCCCGGTTCTAAAGTGAGTTCGCCATCGGCAGCATAGTCTATATTGATATAGCGGGAACCTTCAGCGATGACGGTGATCGGATCGCCGCTATCTTGCTTAACTTCTCTGCCGTCTTTTTTCAGCGTCCATTCCGGTTGCAAAATGACGCTCGCTTTTCCAGTATTGATGGCGAGTAAGTCCAATTTTTTGGACTCTGGATTATATCGGGCACTGTCGAGGGTTAGCTCATGGGAAATATTCCCTTTGCGGACGTAAACGGCGACTCCAATTCGGGGCACAATTGTTGTCCGAAAAATGATATCCCCCGTGGTATCGTTTTCTTCTTGAATGGTGGCTTTGAGGTTTTCGGTAAACAGGACGGCTCGATATTCTCCATCGGGTAAACTGGGAGGAAACCGAGCAATGAAGCGAATGCGACGTTGTTCTGTAGCTGGGATTTGTAATTCTCGCGGAGAAAATTGTAAGTAGGGGCTTAAGTCTTGAGAACTAGAGTCTAAGACTTGAAATCCGGCTTCCGGATCGTAGGTAAATGGGGCACTGTAAATGCGGGCGCGAAATTCTTCTGATGTGAGGTTAGAGACGGTGATGCTGCCTGTGGCTTGCCCTCGGTTGACTTGGGTTTCGACTACCATGGGCGAAATGGAAATATTGGCGCGGGCTGCCGCTCCTAGTAATAGACAGTTGGCGAGTACAATGCTGGTGAGGCTAGAGGTTATGCGGCTCAGGAAATTCAGTTTCATCACCAATGAGAAAGTCTTAATGGGTAATTAGTCTTTGACGCTACTATTCATAAGACGATCTTTG
>NZ_JAQPOK010000006.1 GCF_030068445.1 Roseofilum halophilum BLCC-M91
CGGACATGAATAAGCTCCCTGGATTTTTAATTAGGGTATTTCCGCTTCACGGACATGAATAAGCTCCCTGGATTTTTAATTAGGGTATTTCCGCTTCGCGGACATGAATAAGCTCCCTGGATTTTTAATTAGGGTATTTCCGCTTCGCGGACATGAATAAGCTCCCTGGATTTTTAATTAGGGTATTTCCGCTTCACGGACATGAATAAGCTCCCTGGATTTTTAATTAGGGTATTTCCGCTTCACGGACATGAATAAGCGGACTTGATATGAGTTCAGAAGGCCAGGTTTTCTAGGGCTAAAGAGGCTGCTTCGGCGACGTTGGGGTGAGCGTCTTTGCTGAGGTATTTGAGGGCGGATTGGCTTTTGCGACAGGGTAAATGGCCCAGGGCTTCCGCTAAACGCTGACGCACGAGCCAATCGTCTGAGGCGGCAAATCGCAAAATGGCGGAGACGGCGCTGATGTCTTGAATTTCTCCCAAAGCGGCGATCGCCGCCTGTTGGATCACGACTTCCGCACTATCTAGGGCTTGCAGTAAGACATCATGGGCCCGTTGATCCCGTAAATTGCCCAGGGAAACCGCCGCACTAAAGCGCACCAACCAATCCGGGTCTTCATAAAAGGCCCGCACTAGGGGTTCAAAGGCTCTTAAATCCCGCAAGTAACCCAACGCACCCGCAGCATCGGCGCGAATACCATAATCGGGATCGGTTTCTAACAGATTGACCAGCAGGGGATAGGATTGTTCTGTTGGCTTAACTCCCAGAGCAAAAATGGCCATAGACCGCACTTGCTGATTGCGGTCTTGAAGTGCTTTTTTGATCAAAGGCATTGCTTCAGTTGGGGAGAAATCGCGCAGTGCCAACAATGCCAGCTTGCGATCGCGAAGATTATCACTATCGAGTTGGATCTTCAGTTCTGTTAAGCTGGTCATAATCTTAAGAGACAAAAGGGTAAAATAACGGCGATGATTAAGTTATATCAACAAATTATAAATCACTCTTAACCCAACCGAAATATTTCTCTTCTGGCACTCCCCAACTCAAACGTTCGTCAGCCCAGAGCAATGTTACAATCAACTGGGATTCTATATTATGTTAACTAACTCAGCGATGCGTCGAGTTCTTCAATCTTATCTGAGTGCAGCCCTATTCTCTAGCGTGATGGTGGGCATAAGCGCGATTAACTTGCAACCAGCTACCGCTCAACGACAACAGCCCCCTCGGTCGGTGCGCTGTGAAAGTCGCGATGCTCAACCCGCGAACTGCCCCATCGATACTCGTGATGGGGTAACTTTAGTTGAACAATATTCCACGGCCTCTTGTATCGGGAATTGGGGGTTTGGTAATGGGTTTGTTTGGGTCAGAAATGGTTGTCGGGCCCGGTTTGAAACCAATTATGCCCAAAATCCCGGTGGGGGCGGTTTTTTTGGCCCTCCAGGGATAGATTTTAGAGATCCGGTGCGTGGTGGCTCCCGCGAACAAGTGGGGGTTACGTCGGGTATTTATAATAATCAGGGCGATCGCGTTCGCACCGTTTACCGGGGGGAACCCATAGTGGTCAACTGGAACAATAGTTTTTACTACGGTGGGCGACAATATGTCCGCGTTCGGACTCAAGATGGTTTAGTGGGCTGGATGCTGGCGATCGATAGACGGAGATAGGTTCCACTCAGAACTTGAATTTTAACTGATGATAATTTTAACCAATGATGATGGGATTGATGCTCCCGGTATTCGCGCTCTCCAGAGCGCTCTTGGGGGTGAGGGGATTCTGGTTGCACCGACGGTTCAATATTCTGGATGCGGACATCAAACCACGACCCATAAACCCCTGAAGATGGAACAGCGATCGCCGAATGAATACGCGGTTCACGGTACGCCTGCCGATTGTACTCGTTTGGCGATCGCCCAACTGCAACCCCAATTGAATCAGGACATTGATTGGGTACTCTCTGGAGTCAATGCGGGGGGAAATATGGGGATTGATGTCTATATGTCTGGAACTGTGGCTGCGGTGCGCGAAGCGGCTATTCATGGCATTCCCGGTATAGCGATTTCCCACTGGATTAAGCGCCCTTTGGCGATCGACTGGGAACGAACTACGCAATGGACAGCCCATATTTTATCCAAGCTGTTTTCCCATCCTCTAGAGCCTCGATGTTTCTGGAATGTGAATATCCCCCATCTCGAACCCGGTGCTGAAGAACCGGAAATGGTGTTTTGTCCCTTGAGTACCCAACCGTTGCCCCTCCAGTATCGGGTAGAAGGAGGTGAGTATATCTACTGCGGAAATTACGATCGCCGCGATCGCACTCCGGGAACTGATGTCGATCTCTGTTTTTCCGGCAATATTTCTGTGACTCAAGTGCGGATCTGATTGACATCTTCTGGTTAGATATTGAGAATAAAAGGAATTTAGGGGGCGATCGAGGAACCCTGCTGGTATTAAAACAAAAATAGAGATTTTCATCACATCCGGATTACACTTAGGGTCTCGGTAAAGAGAGTATAGAAGTTAATTGTGTGGCATCTATGCACTTTCCGCTCTCTTTATTGGTGTCTCCCCTGTTCATGGTGAACACGATCGCCACGACTCCGGTTTCTTCTCCTGAAGTTCCCACTCTATCCGTTGCTTCCGAGTCCACAGAACTCATCTATGGATATGGATACAATCGTAGAGGAGGTCAAACTCCCAGAGGGGGTACGGGACGACGACGGATTATGGCGTAACGTTTCCGGTAGAGGGTAATTGATCCAATTGATATGTTGCATCTTCATAGCACCCAACTCTGCCCATACTCGAACAGAGTTGGGCAGTTTTTTCTAGATCGGAAATGGCTTTATCGGCTTGCTTTTGCTTCATGTAAGCTAATCCCCGGTCATAATAGGCGAGGGCAAAATCGGGCTTGCGCTCGATCGCCCGTGTAAAATCGGCGATCGCCCCTTGTGCATCCCCTAAATCCAACCGCGTTAAGCCCCGATTATGATAGGGAACCGGATCTTCTGGATCGAGGCGAATGGCAATATTGTAATCCTCGATCGCTCCCTGAAAATCTTGTTTTTTCCGCCGGGCTAACCCCCGATTTTGATAGGCAAAGCCATCGGTAGGTTCTAGATTAATGGCTTGGGTACAATCGGCGATCGCCCGATCCTGATCTCCCACATTTGACCAAGATAAACAGCGATTCAAATAGGCAGCCCCTAACGTCGGCTCTAGTTCTAGGGCCTCAGTATAATCCAGAATCGCCTCCTTATCGTCTCCTAAATCTGACAATACACTCCCGCGATTCACGTAGGCAGGGACAAAACTGGGATCGAGTTCGATCACCTCAGTATAATCGGCGATCGCTCCCTGGCGATCGCCCAACTCAAAGCGGATATTGCCACGTTGATAATAGGACTGACTCAGGTGACTCTCCAGCAAAATCGCCTGGGTAAAATCCTCCAAAGCCGCCTCCAGATTCTCCATATCTTGATGAATCAAGCCGCGATGATAATAGGCTTCACCCTTTTGTGGCTGTTTGGCGATCGTCTGGCTATAAGACTCCAGAGCCTCCTCTAGATTCCCCTCTTCTACATACCCTTGAGCCTCCCTCAGTCTACCCTGATTACCCAACCCTGATAAAGATAAACGACTCGATCCCAAGGCAATGACCAGCAAGATCAAACTCCCTAACGCCACCATCAACGGTAATAAATAACGCTTGGCTTGCCAAGAATTCAGGGGAGTCACCGGCGTTGCCTCCTCATAACTGACGGTTTCTTCTGGGGGTTGTCCTTGGGGAACTAATGGAGGCGTTTCCGAGCGCACTAAGTGCCCAGTCACCTTACCCGGTTGCAAACTGCTCAAATCTTCTAAGACACTGGTGGCTAACTGATAGCGTTCCTTTGTATCTGGAGCCACCATTTTATTCAAAATCCGAATTAATTCTGGATTGGCTTTCACTCCATCACACCAATCATGGTTAGCTTTACCCCTCAAAGTCGATAATTCCAGAAGACTTTGGCCGCTCAGTAGTTGAATCCCAATCATGCCCAACGAATAGAGATCGCTATTAAAATGGGCTTGTCCTTGGTCTTGTTCTGGGGAAACATAGACCACCGAGCCATTTCTTTGAGCCTGTAACAGTTGTTGCTGAGAGCGCATCACTTGAGCGCCAATTTCCTTAAAAATCCCAAATCCGGTCAGCACTAGGCGATCGTCCGATTTACGGCGAATTAAATTCGAGGGTTGAATTGAGCGATGGATCAGGCCTCGACTATGGACAAAGGCTAAAATTTGTAAGACTTCTTCGAGCAAACTCACCACTTGCGTTTCTGACCATTGGGGTTGAGATTCGAGTTGTTTTCGTAAACAAGTGCCAATAACAAACTCTTCCACCAGATAAAAACTTTGACTCTCTTCAAAGTAATCCAACAGTTTCGGGATTTGGGGATGAGCGCCAAGACTTTTGAGGGCTTCCGCCTTCTTATTGAGTAAAATTAAACTAAATTCTAAGGTTTTGGGATTATTACCGGGCAGTTTCAATTGCTTGATCACACATCGAGGATGGCCGGGCAAATGGGTATCGCCGACCAGGTGAGTTTGACCAAGCTGGTTGGAGCCAAGGGTTTTAATAAATTGATATCGCTGGTTAAGCAGCCGTTCCATGGGGCTTGTCTCTTGAGTTGCTAATAATCGTCCGCTCTACGAACGACTCTCACCCGTTTGATTGTTGTCTGCCAACAGGGG
This sequence comes from Roseofilum halophilum BLCC-M91, assembly GCF_030068445.1. GTDB lineage: Bacteria > Cyanobacteriota > Cyanobacteriia > Cyanobacteriales > Desertifilaceae > Roseofilum > Roseofilum halophilum. The sequence goes on from NZ_JAQPOK010000006.1 coordinate 4,736, forward strand.
AGGCGATCGCCTATCATCGTGTTATTGTGCCATTGATGCTCAGAAAGAAAAGTGATATTTCATTTCCCCTGTTGACGATTTTAACCCGGTTCTTGGCGAACACCAACTTGCAGATGTTGCCACCGATCGCTGTGAATGGATGATTCTGATTTAACCATTCAACTATCCCCTCCTCCTGTCCCTGGATCTATTTCTGGGGGAGGAATCAATGGACTGACTCTTTATCCCATACCCCGATCCTTGTAGGATAGTAGATCGCCCCATAAAAATTTGAGGACACAACCCCATGGATGACAACTTAATGTTAATGATTCCCGGCCCGACTCCAGTACCCGATTCGGTGCTGTTGGCCATGGCCAAACCGATTATTGGTCATCGCAGTGGCGACTTTAGTTTGATTATGAAAGAGGTGACGGAAAATCTCAAGTGGTTGCACCAAACCCAGAATGATGTCCTAATTGTCGCCGGTAGTGGAACCTCGGCCATGGAAGCGGGAATTATTAACTTCTTGAGTGCAGGCGATCGCGTTTTAGTCGGATCGAATGGTAAATTTGGCGATCGCTGGGCGAAAGTCGCTAAAGCCTATAACCTAGAGGTAGAGATCATTACCGCCGAATGGGGACAACCGCTCGATACCGAAGCATTCCGGGAAAAGCTCGAAGCAGATAGCGACAAGCAAATTAAAGCAGTCATCATCACCCATTCGGAAACTTCCACCGGGGTACTCAATGACTTAGAAACCATTAACCGCTACGTGAAAACCCATGGACAAGCCCTGATCGTGGTAGATGCCGTCACCAGTTTAGGCGCTATTAGCGTTCCCATTGATGAATGGGGGTTAGACGTGGTAGCCTCCGGTTCCCAAAAAGGGTATATGATTCCTCCAGGCTTAGGATTTGTCTCCGTGAGTGCAAAAGCTTGGGAAGCTTATCAAACCGCAACCTTACCCAAATTTTATTTAGATTTGGGCCCCTATCGCAAAACAGCCGAGAAAAATAGCAATCCCTTTACCCCTCCGGTGAATCTATTTTATGGCTTACAAGTGGCTCTACAGATGCTCAAAGATGAGGGATTAGAAAATATTTTTAGCCGTCATCAGCGATCTACCCAGGCCATTCGCGAAGCGGTGAAAGCCTTGAATTTACCCACCTTTGCCCCCGATAATGCCGCCAGTCCCGCAGTCACCGCAGTTGCACCGGATCGGGTGGAAGCAGAAGCCATTCGTTCAACGATGCGAAAGCAGTTTAATATCGCTCTAGCCGGTGGACAAGACCATTTGAAGGGTAAAATTTTCCGTGTGGGTCATTTGGGATTTGTGGGCGATCGCGATATTCTCACCTGCATTTCTGCCCTCGAAGCTACTCTGCAAATTCTCGGCGATACCGGTTTCACTCCCGGTGCAGGAGTAACCGCAGCAGCCAAGGTTTTAACTTAAACCATTGCAGAGGGTTAAGTTAGGGCTTTCCGACCGGAAAGCCCCTACAACTTGATAAATAGAGTCAAGTTCTGATTCGAGATAATGTCTTAAATACTTAACCTCCCTTATTCATCCGATCTTTCAAATCGTGCAACTCCTGATCCGCTTCCCAACGGCGAAACTCTTCTTCTAACGGATCGGGACTACTGCCAATGCGAGTATAACCCTGATTCCAACCGGGAGGAGAACTGGTTGTTTTTTCACTGGCACTCGCTTGAGCCTCCATTTTCATCACCCTAGCGTGAACCTCTTCCTTACGTTTTTTGATCTCCTGATACAACTCCTTCGCCTTCACAATTCTCTGTTTACAGCCTTGCATTTTTCCCCATAACTGATTCCCTTTGTGCAACAGGGCATTTTCCCGTTCTTGTGCTGCCTGGGCTAAATCCATCCGCCCTTTTTCTGTCGCTTTTTGTACCCAACCATGCCAACGCTGAATTTCTTGAGCCGTTGCCATAATTTCTTCTTGGGCTTGTTTTTCTTGACGCTGTAAATCCACAATCAAGCGCAGGGTATCTTCCTGTTGTTCATGGAGTTGATCTTCTAAAATTGATAACTCCAATTGGGGATGATTCCGAAGAAACTCATCCAAACGATCTTCTAAAAAGCGATTGACATCATCAAAAATACCCACTGTTTTATCCTCCTCTACTGATATGATCATAAACCAGTTTTAGGGGCAGGTTTAGCAACAATGGGGTCAAAACATTAGACGATCGGTCAACCTGCCCCTACGGTAATCCTCAAAACTTTTGACCGACAAACACCGATCGCACCTCACCATTACGCCGAACGATCGCCTCTTGATTGACAATATCCACCAACATCCATCCACTCGAACCAATCATTTCCCCCACCTGAAACCGGCGAGACATGCCATCAATCTCAAACAAGGCTGCCGAGCGATCGCCCAACTCCAGAATTCCCGTCAGCATCAAATTGCCTTCAGGATTATTCGTCACATTCGGTGGAACCGGTGACGGTGAGGGAGAAGGCGAAACTCCATCATTAGTCGGACTCGGTGATGGTGTCGCCACCTCTGGGGAAGGCATCGGAGCAGGAGTCGGTTGATACACGGGAATATAAACCCGCTCCAACACCTGAGTCGGAGGAGATGGAAGGCTTTCTGGTAATTGTGGCTCAGAGTCACTCTCTGGTTCAGCCTCCTGATTTTGGCTTAACCGATCCTTCAACTTCAAAGAGCGCTGCATATAATTGGCAAACTCTTCATCCGCTAACCCTGTGGAGGGTAAATCAACCGGAGCCATGGGTTCCGGACTCGGTTGGCTAGAGGGCAATAACCGGGCCCACTGTTGGCGTAGTCCTTGCCCTGTCTGGCTGCTGGATATCCACCAACCCAGGGGAAGGGCGATCGCCGCACCCAACCCAACTAACAGCAAGCGATCCCACCAAGGCTGAACCCTGGGAGCAGGAGGAGAAACCGGAAGCACCTCTTCCTCCTGTACAACCATTGGCTCTAAATCCTGTGCCCAGTCCGTCCCTTCTATCTCTGGGTTTTCCTCAGCAGGGGGACTGATTTCGCTCTCCTCTACCGTTGTCAATGGATTTTCCTGATTGCCGGTCTGAGGGATACGGCTTAAACTGGCCAATTCTGGGGAGATCTGAGCCAGATTTTCGGCGATCGCCTGGGGTAACTTCATGGAAGGAATATCCAGGGGTTTGAGAGAAACCGATTCCCGTTGCACAGGTTCCTTCGGCAGAGCGCCACCGCGATCTAACACGCGGTCAATATCTTCAAACAAATCATCCATCAACCCATTGACTTCTTCTTCCATTGACCAAGAAGCCATATGGATAGAATCTGAATTCAAATCAGACTCGTTATCGCGTTTGTCAACATCCTGATCCATAGCAGGGGGTTCGTTCAATGTCTTGACTCGATGGGTAGCAATGATTTTCTGCCATCACTCTAACATGATGCCAATCTCAAGTGAAAAATACAAATCCAAGATTCCATTCTCCCCCTCTCCCTCTCCCTGCGTCCCCATTTCCCGATGCCCCCATCTCGAAAAAAAAACCCCTTAGCGGGGGAGCCAAGGGGAATCATCAGGGTGCATCTACCATACCACTATCCCTAAGTCGGTCTTCTCATTCCGGAAAGAGTGGGGAAAAACATTTCTTCATCAACAAGTCTCCCCTCTCGTCTGCTCGATCGCCCCTCAACCGATCGCCCACTCCGTCAATTTCACCATCAATCCACCACTCTGGAAATCCCATTAAGACTAAGGTTTAGGAATCCAACCCTTCACTTCACTATCGAGCAGGGGTTTTTCCAGTTTCACATATTCACTTTTCGCCGCTTGCAAAATATGCTTCATCTGCACCTCTTCGTTATCCTCTGCGGCTAGAAAAGCGGCATTGAGGGCAATATTGCGGATATTTCCCCCAGAAATGCTCAGTTTTCCCAGTTTGTTCATATCTAGACCTTGAGTCGGGGTTTCCGGTGGGAAAATTCTGCGCCAAATTTCTGCCCGTTGTTTAATATCCGGGAAGTTAAAGGGGACGATAAACCGGATGCGTCGCATGAAGGCATTATCTAAGGCTCCTTTAATATTGGTGGTGAGAATAGCCAAACCTTGATAGGCTTCCATCCGTTGCAACAGATAGCTCACTTCAATATTAGCGTGGCGATCGTGGGAGTCTTTGACTTCGGAGCGTTTCCCAAATAGGGCATCGGCTTCATCAAATAATAAGATAGTGCCCCCACTTTCGGCGGCATCAAACACGCGGCGCAAGTTTTTTTCCGTTTCACCAATGTATTTACTGACGACAGAACTCAGATCGATTTTATATAAGTCTAGTTCTAAGGTATTCGCCAGCACTTCGGCGGCTGTGGTTTTCCCCGTGCCACTGGGGCCAGAAAATAGGGCACTGATGCCTAAACCCCGTCCACTTTTGCGCCGAAAGCCCCAATTTTCATAGACTTTTGCCCGTTGGCGCAGGTGAGCGGCCATGGTTTGCAACGTTTGCATTTGCGTATCCGGAAGCACCAGATCGTCCCAGGTGGCTTTGACTTCGATCCGTTGGGCCAGATCGTCCATGCGGGGGCGGGCTTGGTGGCGACAGGCGCTCCAAAGTTCATTAGTAATAGTTTCTGGTGATTGATTGCGGTGTTTACTGAGGGTATGGGCGCAGATGGTTTGAATTTGCGTACTGGTGAGGTTGAATTGGGAGATTAGGGTTTGCACTTGGCCGTTAAGTTCGATACCCCAGGAATCGAGGTGAGTTTGCCAATATTGGGATTGTTGGGTGAGGGTGGGTTTGTGGACTTCCAGGTTGATGATGGAGCGGTTAGGGATGGAGAGGCGATCGCCACTGGTGAGAATCACCGGCGTGCTAATCTCTTGAATCAGCTTGACTAGGGCTAGGTTTTGGTTCAGGGGAGTAGCCAGGCGATCGCAGTTAATCAACAGCGCATACCCCTTGAGAAAGGCTTCCCGATGCCATAACCTCAGCAGTTGATGCACATCATGGGGACTAGAGGGAAGTTGAGCGGGATCGAGATGATGAAGCGTTAAATTCAGGCTAGAAAATGCAGTAGCGGCTAAAGCCTGTTTACTCTGACTATCTTCCCCACACAATTGTACCAACGGAAACTCCTGACCATTAGCCGCACTCACCCAAGTATCCACCAACGTTTGAATCAATTCATGGTCATGTTCCATCAACGATACCGAAATATCCACCGGTTGGATCAATGCTTCGAGTGGCAACGGTTGAGTTTTCACCCCCGCCAAATAATGCAGAATACTCTCATCAATACGCAGGGGACTGAGGGTAAATGAAGGGCCAGCTCCCAGTTCAATTAAGCGCCAATAACGTAAGGGAGATTCCGGAGTTAACGCGCTCCAATGGGGGCGATCTAAAACTTTTAGCGCTAACCCAAATGTGGGGTAAGATTTCTGCCCTGTTCCTTGTAGATGGCTCAACCAGTCTAAAAACTGTTCATCTAATTCTGCTCCCGCACACAAGAGTAAAATATCTCTCTCAAAACTAGACAGATTAAACGTACTACACAACTGATCCAGGGAAAATTCCGACTCCTCCAGATCGGGAATGGATTCACCTTCCTCTGTGACGATTTCCCCCCTAGAAGAGTCCCTACTCATTTTGTCATTTTCATGTCGGACGAAGTCCGAAATCCTGGTTTGTAGTTGTGCCAACGCTTGGATTAAAGCCTGTTGATTTTCGTTTTGCCAGGTGGTGTTGAATAAATCAGTCACGGTTTAATAGAAATTTAGTTAATAATTTGGACATAAGGCTTTTGCCCTCTCCCTAAATCCCTCTCCCACTCCGAGAGGGACTTATGCTCCCCTTCTCCCTTCGACTGCGCTCAGGGCAGCGCCTGCGGGAGAAGGGGTTGGGGGATGAGGGGCACACGCTTCAAACTCATCTAAAAACGCCATATAAACCCAACTGCTTCTCCAGCCTGAAACGGTAATCCTTCGAGCAGTAAGGTTCCGTCTTCTTTCAGGATAGCAGTGACTTTGTAAGCATTCATGAATCTAATATCAAATCTATTTATTTACGCTACCTATCTCTGTAGGGGCGGGTTATACCCAAATCTTGTAGACTGACAACTATTTTTGTAAACCCGCCCTCCCCACTCCCCCCATCCCCCAGAGAAGAAAGCGCTGTATGAAATCATTCCAAGGTGAGAATGGGGCCGATATATTGTTCATAGGTGGGACTATTGGGATCGAGATCCACATCCAGTAAGCTTTCTGCGCCATCAATTTGAATGCGAACAAAATACTCTCCCGGTTGTACGTTGCTGATGGGAATTACGGGGGTGCGGGTATTTTCCCGAATGGGGGTACTGTTGAACAGATAGGCGATCGCACTTTCGCTAGAATATTCATTCAGCATCAGCACCACTCGCTGCCCTGCACCGATGGTGAGATTAGTACGAATAATGATTTTACCCAAGCGTCGGTCTTCTTCCGTCCCTTCCATATCTACCAGTTCATAACCCAGAAAACTCGGACGCACCACAAACGGAAAAACATTGGATTCTACCTTTTGAATCGGTTCCGTGCTAGCGCTACGACGGGGAGAACGGCGACCATTTTGAGTAGGAAGAGAGGGCAGTTGGGGATGAATAACTTGCAGAGATTGCACTCCGGCCCGCAGATGGGTATTGGGAACCAGGCGCAGAGGAAGACTTAATTCTGTGTCGTTGATGATTTGGGGAGTGACTTCCGCTTGATTGATCCGCACTTGGGTGACGGAATTCGAGAGGAAGCGACCGCGAATACGGAGGGTACTGTTGGCTAAAATGGGCATATATTTGCCCGTGGTATTCACCACTAGATCGACGACCGGTTGTTTGGGGAAGGGGCCGCCAATCATGCGGCGATCGCGCACCGGTAGTGCAGATTTGGCCGATACATCACTTTCAATCAGAATCACACTGACTTTATAGACTATAGACAAAGCATGGGGAGTCTGAAAAAAAACCGACCAAATTTTCGAGAGTTCATCCGTAGAAACAGAGACAAATTCTGCCCGAATCTGTTCAATTTGGTCTGCTAAATCCGAGCCTTCTAAGTAGTCAAATGTGGGATCGTTAATCGTTTCCTGAATCATGGCCGGTGTAAAAACCAATTGATCTTCTAAGGCACGAGCCACACACCCTAAAAGTCGCTGTGGTTCTAATTCCGCATCATTGCCATAACAGGAAATCACGTAAAATAAATCTAGGGCTGCCTGCCTTCGCTTCACCATATCTCCCCGTCGTTGAAAGTTGGGAGTATCTTGGTTCGTTAAAGCCGGATTGCGTTTGATGTGATACAAATATAGATTCACCCCCGTTTCTGGAATACCTCCCCCTGCACCATCCGGGCGCACCGTAGTTACCCTAGAACCATCCACATCCGTTTGTATCGCTTGTTGAATAATGCGCTGCATCGTCGCTGTAGCCGTGGCGATCGCTAAATAATTAGCCATTCAATTCACTCACTCACTTCAGTTCTCTAGCCATTCTGGAGTCAGATCCTGCCCCAGAATAGCTCATCGGGTCTTAGCCGCTATCTTAGCCTAGGATGACTCCTTCAGGTATGGATTAATTTTTGTCCTTTTTTATAGATCTTTTCACCAAATTATTATCAATTGTTAAGATATTTAAAAAAATGTAACCCTTCAAGAAAATCCCTTAAAAAACTAGCCATTTAGAATCCCGTTATTGTATCGTTGCACTATTATGGTCAAGAGTTATTTAGGAAAAATATCTCCCTATTATTTGATTTTGATATCCGTTGTTGGATAAAGTCATCCTCTTAACCGGAAATCTCCACAGTAACTTGGTATTCGGAAGGAATCCATTATGGCGAGACTTGATTATTACGCTCCCGGTGTTTACATCGAAGAAGTCAATCGCGGCAGTCGTCCCATTGAAGGGGTTCCGACTGCTGTGGGAGGCTTCGTCGGTTTTACCGAAGACATCCGAGGGGGCGCAGAACCGTTTAAACCGATGTTGGTCACCACTTGGGATCAATATCTACAATATTTTGGCCGGCCCAACTCCGATGGGTTCACCGACTTTGGCGCTTATCTGCCCTTAAGTGTCTACGGATGGTTCCTCAATGGTGGGGGACGCTGCTGGATCGTCAGCATTGGCACGCGCTTACCCGGTTCCCCGGAACCCGAAGCCACAGAAACCGGAACCAGCATTACCAACCGGGGAAATCGACCTTCCCTCAAATTCTCCATCCGTCCCGGTTCCGATCTAACAACCACGGGCGATAGTGGCTCTAGCCTTGTTCCCGTAGATCGCTCTGTTCGGGTACAAATTATGGAGGGAGAACCCAAACCTCCACCAGAAGAGGCAGAAGCTTCTAGCACAACCCTTACCGCCAATACTGGGGAATTTTTTACTGTTGTTGTCGCCCAAGGGGATGAAGAACTCGAACGGTTTGAAAACCTGACCATGAATTCCCAAATCGAGACTTCTGTAGCCGATTACGTGGTGACAGCCTTAGAAGAATCGGAATATATTGCGGCTATAGACCTATCCATTAGCGGTTCGCCCCTAGCCCGCAAACCCAGTAATGGAGTGTATGAAATCAGTCCCCCCCTAGTGATGCCTCCCCCCGATCGCTTCTCCCAACATATTGAAGGGGTAAGGGATGACCGCACCGGGGTTCGCGGACTCTTCGAGATTGACGAAGTAACGATCATGGCTTGTCCCGATCTGATGAAAGTCTATGAAGCGGGACTGATTAACATCGACCAACTCCACGGCATCATGGATGTGATGGTCAGTCTCTGTGAAGGAGCAGCCGATGGCGATATTCCCAATGCTCCCAACCGGATGGTAATCCTCGATCCGCCCCCAGACCGGGTAAAACCCCAAGAAATCAGTCGTTGGCTGCGGGAAGAATTTAACCGTCGTTCCCAATTTGCCGCCCTCTATTATCCCTGGATTCGGGTTCCCAATCCCAGAAATGCCGGCCGCCCGGTAGCCATTCCTCCCAGTGGCTATATGGCCGGGGTTTGGTCTCGCACCGATGAAACGCGAGGAGTCTACAAAGCACCCGCCAATGAAGTGCCCAGGGGGGTAATGGGTTTAGCCTATGATTGTAATTTCCGGGAACAGGAACTGCTAAACCCTGCCGGAATCAACTGTATCCGTCCCTTCCCCAGCCGAGGTATTCGGGTTTGGGGCGCTCGGACTTTGGTTGAGCCGGATAATATCCAATGGCGCTATATTAATGTGCGCCGTTTGATGAGCTACATCGAAAAATCGATTGAGAATGGGATGCAATGGGTGGTGTTTGAACCCAATGATGAGGACTTGTGGCAACGGGTGAAACGCACAATTACCAGCTTCTTAACAGATTTGTGGCGATCGGGTGCTTTGATGGGCGGATCTCCCAACGAAGCCTTCTATGTCAAATGTGATGCTGATATCAATACGCCCCAGAGTATGATGCTCGGTCGATTGTATGTCGAAGTCGGTATTGCCCCCGTGCGACCGGCTGAATTTGTGATCTTCCGTATCAGTCAGTGGACGGCTGAAGGCGAAGGTTAATCCCCCCCCCTCATCCCCCAACCCCTTCTCCCGCAGGCGCTGCCCTGAGCGCAGTCGAAGGGAGAAGGGGTGAATAAAGTCCCTCTCGGAGTGGGAGAGGGATTTAGGGAGAGGGCATCTCATTTGACAATGGTATACATGCATTCAAATTCCTAAACATATCAGCAAAAGGACAGTGACACCATGCCTCCCGTTTATACAACTACAGCCAACCGATTTTATTTAAACTTTGAAGGGTTAGAAGAATTAGAAGTCAAAAGTATGGCCGCTCTCACCTATGAAGGTAAAGTAACCGGTGGAGATAAACCCATTCACAGTGGTAAAAAAGGTGGAGCCAGACATACCACGATCGCCGGTTATGAAACCAACCCTTCCATGACCATCGAAGTTTATGTCAATGATGATACCCAAGGCGCAGCACGGCGATTATTTGAATGGTTTATAGAGGTCATGCCCAAAGAAGAAGGGGGCGGTGGCAATTGGGCCAATAGTCGTAAATCCGGTTCATTGGTGGTTTACGATCCCAGTAATAAAGAGGTTTTGCGGTGGAATTTAGACCGAGCTTGGATTAAAAAATATTCGGTTTCCGATGTGGATGCCACCTCTGGGGAATTGGCCATGGAAACCTATGAATTCGTGGCAGAAAGAATTACCAAAGTGGTCGCCATGTCTAACGCAGCCTAGTCGATTCTTTCATCTAAAATGAGGCAATAGATATAGTGCGAGCATCTTGCTCGCTGCCTTTCTCTAGCGAGCATCTTGCTCCGTGCCTTTCTCTAGCGAGCATCTTGCTCCGTGCCTTTCTCTAGCGAGCATCTTGCTCCGTGCCTTTCTCTAGCGAGCATCTTGCTCCGTACCTTTCTCTAGCGAGCATACAGCGTTTTTCGATGTTATGAGGTACAGTAATCGAAATGTTCCTTGAGAGTGTTGTCCCATGAAAAGCCTGAAGAATGGGCACTCTAGCGTAAAAAATGGTTTTCCCATTACCCATTACCCATTACCCATTACCGCG
>NZ_JAQPOK010000007.1 GCF_030068445.1 Roseofilum halophilum BLCC-M91
AAAATGTAAGGAGCAAGATGCTCCCACTCCAGTAATATCAATCAATTGAGAAATACCATCATTAAAAATGTAGGGAGCAAGATGCTCCCACTCCAGTAATATCAATCAATTGAGAAATACCATCATTAAAAATGTAGGGAGCAAGATGCTCCCACTCCAGTAATATCAATCAATTGAGTGCGGGCATCTTGCCCGCTAGTTTAACTCCAGTAATATCAATTAATTGAGTGCGGGCATCTTGCCCGCTAGTTTAACCCATTTTCATGTCCGCTTGCGGAAACCGGATTTGATATCAAGTAGTGCGATAGGTTTTCGGGAGGGCAAGCCTAAAGCTAGGGTGTAGCGTTCTATGATGCTACTTAAACAGTCCGCTTCCGAGTTGTTTAATGGCGGCTCCGGCTACTTCTGCATAGCTGAGTTGTCCACAGAGGATCTTACTCATGATTTTACTGGCGGCTGGTCGCTTTACGCCGACTCGATAACTGACTTTGGGCAGTTTGTAAAAAACGCCACTAATGCGGGCAGCCCATTTCATGTCTGCACCCCAGACTTCGGAAAGGGTTTGGGTATAGGTTTCTAGAGCATTGCTATTGCCACCGATCGCCCGATCGATCGCTTCTGCTGCTTTGACTCCGCTAAAAATGGAGGGACGGATGCCTTCCCCAGAAAGGGGATCGACAATTTGGGCGGCTTCCCCAGCAACCAGGGCGTTTTGGGTATGCAAAGTGCGATCGCCGTCCCATAAGCGCACCGAATACTCGTGGTACTCTGCGGTTCCCCCCTCAAGTCCACTCGATTGCCGATAGCTCTCTAGAGTCTCTTGCAGCTTTTTAGCATCTCCTCCCTGGAAGGTAGTGGCGCTGATGGCATAGCCATCACTCTGGGGAAAGTTCCAAATAAAACCATTTTTGAGAGTCCCAAAATCAAAATGTAGGGGGTGCTTTTCCTCCATGGGTAACCCAGAGATCTGTAAAATACCCGCCAGTTTTTCTTTACCCTGTTTGATTTTCAGCCATTTAGCCATCGGCCCTTTTGCTCCATCAGCAGCGATCAGATAGCGGCCTTCGATCGCCCCTTTCGGGGTTTTTAGCTCCCAGCGATCGCTTTTCCACTCAATTCCCGTTACCGGAGTTTCATCCTTGAGGGTTGCCCCTTGATCTTGAGCCTGTTGTACCAAAAATTGATCGAAGCTATCCCGACGCACGATCAGCATCTGTTGCTCTTGTAGCTTCACTTTCACCGGATCGTCAAGTTGCCAGGTGTAGCGCAGTTGATTGACCTTCAAACTCACCACCGGATCGAGATCAAAATCAAAATATTCGGCGATCGCTGGAGACACTCCCCCACCACAGGGTTTATACCGAGGAAATGCTGCCTGTTCCACAATCACCACAGAACGGCCCTGTTTAGCCAAATGATAAGCCGCCGTTGCCCCAGCCGGCCCTGCTCCCACAATCATGCAATCAAACATAGGATAACTTTCTTCCAGATTTTGACAACTGTACGATAACACTGATTAACACGCTTTTTTTGGTGCATTCCGGCAATTTCTGCTGGGTTCCTGGGGGCTTTTCTGAATGTTTTCCTTGCTTTTTCGGTAATGAATTTTAATTTTTATTAAAAAATAAGTACGATCACTGAACTCAAAATCCACCCTGGGGGATTAGGATCGAAATTAAAGATAGCTTCATGAAAACTTCATAAAGCCTATCGTAGTCTTACGCGATTTTGACTCAAAGGAGAAACCAATCATGACTTGGAATGTGTGCCTTGAATATGCCAATGGAAATCAAACCATACTCAAAACCTATCGCCATCGAGAAACGGCCCTCAAACATATTGATTTTATCTATGCTACCTATGGCTATCCCATGCATGTAGCCTATACCGTGCGTCCTAGCCAGACCCAGCCGACTTTAAACTTAGCAGTTCCCGCTTAACCCTAGAGGTAAGCGGGTAAAAAGAGACCTCAGACTTAGACGAAAGTCTTAAACTGTGGTAATATCCTGTTCTTTTTCAGCTAACAGATCGTCAATTTTCTGAATATACTTATCCGTCAGCTTTTGAATCTCATCTTGCAAACTCCGAGATTCATCCTCAGTCAAGTCACCATTTTTCTCTTTCTTGCGAGTATCATCAATTCCTTGACGACGATTATTGCGCACCGAAACGCGACCCTCTTCCGCCAACTTGGCCACTTGTTTGACCAACTCTTTACGGCGTTCCTCAGTTAACGGGGGAATATTCAAGCGAATCAACTGACCATCATTACTAGGAGTTAATCCCACATCCGATAGAGAAATGGCCTTTTCAATCTGACTTAACGATCCTTTATCGTAGGGTTGAATCATAATGGTACTGGCATCCGGGGTACTGATATTCGCCAGAGATTTGAGAGGAGTGGGCGTACCATAATATTCCACCATCACCCGGTCTAGGAGCGCACTATTAGCCCGTCCAGTCCGAATCGTATTAAAAGAATGGCGAGTAGACTCAACAGCCTTCTGCATGAGATCTTCAATATCACTTAATTTCACAGGAACCTCCTACAACTGTTCCAACTGACTCTCCCATGACGGCGCGACGAATATTGCCCTTCACCGACAGGTCAAAGACCAAAATGGGAATATCATTATCTTTACACAAAGCGATCGCCGTACTATCCATTACTTGCAATTCTTGAGCCAACACATGCTGATAGGTCAAGCTTTCATAGCGTTTGGCTTCTGGATTGGTTTTAGGGTCGCTATCATAAACCCCATCCACCTTAGTCGCCTTAAAAATCACGTCCGCATTAATTTCAGCAGCCCTTAACGCAGCCGTGGTATCGGTGGTAAAAAACGGATTCCCCGAACCCGCGCCAAAAATCACCACCCGTCCCTTTTCCAAGTGACGCATGGCTCGACGACGAATATAGGGTTCTGCCACTTCCTGCATGGCGATCGCCGTTTGTACCCGCGTCGGCACATCGATTTGTTCTAAGGCATCTTGTAAGGTCATGGCATTCATCACCGTTGCAATCATGCCAATATAGTCGGCTGTTGCCCGATCCATGCCAGCAGCAGCCCCTTTCACACCCCGGAAAATATTCCCTCCACCGACAACAATGGCTGCTTGTATGCCACCCTCTACCACTTCCGCCACTTGTTCGGCAATATTATGCACGATCGCGGGATCGATTCCATAGGCCAGGTTTCCCATTAAGGCCTCACCACTCAGTTTAAGTAATATGCGCTGATAACCTGTCCCCATGCCCAGACTCTGTAATCTCCAGATCGATTGTTAAGTACGAATTGCTCTCACCTACGATAGCAGATGATGACAATCTTCCCGAAGCGTTTTTTTCAGGGACTAGGTCTTGACTCAGGAGCGCCATTGAATGGGAGTACCCACTAAAGATTCCGGAATCGGATAAGTTACCTCTTCTCCTTGCAGGATTTGGGCGATCGCCCCCCGGATATCTTCAATCCACTGCTCTACTGCCCTCTCCTCCTCAGTCATCCCCCGGCGATAACACAATTTCCCCTCATGATTGAGCAAAAACGCTTCCGGAGTCTGGGTTACCCCAAAACACTGAGCCACATCTTGGCTAAGATATATAATAATTTTGAAAATAATCGAAACAAGCGAGGATCTATGTTAAGTGTAAAAAAACAGATTATCACTGACGAGGCAATGCAGCCAGTTGCCGTGTTAATCGATTATCAAGACTGGCAGAAAATTGAGAAGCTATTGGAGAATTCTGAAGAGTTGGGAAAAGAAGAATTCAATATAGCAAAATATGCTGGTGCAATTCAATTGAGAAAAGACCCTTTAGAATACCAGAAGGAAATAAGGGGCGAATGGTAGTGGCAGAACTGCTGATTTTGTTAGATACTAATGTGGTATTGTACTACTTAGGCAATCGTTTAAGAGACCCCTTACCTATGGGAAAATATTTGGTGTCTGTAATTACGGAGATAGAACTTTTATCTTATCCAAACCTGAGTGAAAGTGAAGAATTTATCGTTAGAGATTTTTTAAATAACATTACAAACGAAGCGATCGCTTCCATGAACGGGTAATTGATCCCGATCAACTGATTTAATGTCCTGGGTTCTCCAATGAACGAAAGAAGCCCAATCTAACTATTAAAGTGAGTTGGGCTTAAAATATTGCCAAACAAAAGGCGATAGCTATTTCCCTTTAAGCCTGCCATTAATCGCAGCTTCATTTTGACTCAGGAGCGCCATTGAATGGGAGTACCCACTAAAGATTCCGGAATCGGATAAGTCACCTCTTCTCCTTGCAGGATTTGGGCGATCGCCCCCCGGATATCTTCAATCCACTGCTCTACTGCCCTCTCCTGCTCAGTCATCCCCCGGCGATAACACAATTTCCCCTCATGATTGAGCAAAAACGCTTCCGGAGTCTGGGTTACCCCAAAACACTGAGCCACATCTTGAGTCACATCCCGCACATAGGGAAAATTAAGCTGATGCTCTTGGGCAAACTCTTTCATTTGCTCAAAACTCTCCCCTGAATTCTCAGAACCCTGATTCGCATTCATTCCTACCAAAGTCACCCCTTGGGTTTCCACCTCCTGCTGAAGTTGCTTCAAAGCCTCAAGAAGCTCGGCGACATACGGGCATTGGTTACCCATAAACACTACACCAATGACCTGATGCTGTTCCATATAGCGGGCCAGATGATGCACTCGATCGTCCACACCTGGCACTTCAAAATCTGGGGCATAGCTACCGATGGGAGTCCCCATACCTTCCATGACAACCATCACTGAAAACCTGTATAAATCACTATCTCAACAACTTAACAACAAACCCTCATCTCTGTAAACTAGAGGTTTCTGGGATTAAGCTTAGTTGTATGGTTACCGTTCGGAAACGTAAATTTTGATATGACTTCCTATCGTTTGGTTCTTGTAACAGCCCCTTCTGAAGAAGAAGCAAAGCAGATCGCCTTGTCTTTGGTAGAATCCCAGCTTGCTGCTTCCGTGAGCATCACCCCCGTCTTTTCCACCTACACTTGGCTGGGCAAACTTGAACGACACAACGAGTGGCAACTGATGATTAGAACGAAATTAAACCGGTTTGAAACTCTAGAAGCTAAGGTTCGAGAACTCCACAGTTATGAAGTCCCCGAAATCATTGCCATACCTATCGTTGCCGGTTCTCAACCCTTCTTAGATTGGATCGATGAACATTTACCCTAGCCCATTCATTTCATATTTTCACACTTGCATCAGTAATGACTCAGGGTTACCATCAGCTCACTCACAGCATTAACGGCAGGATCGTATCGAGTTAAATTGAGAGGTTAACCGTATTTTAAGAGAGCAATTAAGGTTGTTTCTTAGTCCTCGATTCAGATAACTTGGGTAAAATAGTTTTATAAATTTCTGTCGCCGCTAATCGATTACCAGCAATGTTCCAATGACTATCATTTGGACGATACAGGCGCGTGGTTTGGGACGTGGTTTGAAACGGTTCTAATAAATCCAGATAATTAATATTCAGCGAGGATAGTTTTTCCGCCATTAGCCGATTGGGTAAGGCAAAATCAAATTCTTCTGGCTGCATATCTAGTCCCGCAACTACCTGATTTTGTAACTCCATATTTACTTGTACTTCATCAGGAATGATGACCACTAAAAATTCGATGTTTTCCCGTTTTGCTATCTCATTTATTCGATCAATAAACTGCATGGCATAGTCAAAAGTTTGACCAAATCCAGGGTTATTTTTCATGAAAATCTTACTGCGGCGCATCTCCATCTTCAGATAATTTTCATCCGTGAAAACCTTCATGTCATCCTCGTAAACCATATTCTCTGGGAGTTCAAACTGGCCTTCATAACTTTTTTGCAGATCCCAGAGGAACTTAACAAAGGAGGCAACATAGGAATAGGTGTACAGGGGTTGGGATAGATTTCGATCTTGGCTATCTAAGAAATCATTGCCTAGGAAAAAGGAAAGAATAATCATATCGGGATTATAATTTAGTCCCTCATTAACCAAGAGCGCTAGATAATCTTTAGGGTTCAGATTTGGAATGCCAAAATTATACAGTTCTACCGATTGATGGTGTGCTTGCAGTTGTTCTTCAACCAGCGTGTAATAATTTTCTTCATAGGGGA
Source organism: Roseofilum halophilum BLCC-M91 (assembly GCF_030068445.1). Taxonomy (GTDB): domain Bacteria; phylum Cyanobacteriota; class Cyanobacteriia; order Cyanobacteriales; family Desertifilaceae; genus Roseofilum; species Roseofilum halophilum. The sequence goes on from NZ_JAQPOK010000007.1 coordinate 6,137, forward strand.
CAACACCAAATGCAAAAGAATCTCCGATGCCAATAATTCTATATATTCCTGCGGCTTTTTTAGTTTCAAATTCTAAATCCTTATATCCTTGGGAGTTTAAGGTAAAGTCATAATGTTTAGAAAAGGGTTTGCCACGAAAACGACCATAGGATTTATCATAAAATATAAATGAAGAATTGATAGAATTATAAACTCTAAATCCAATCTCAGTGAAGATAAATGAAATGACCGTAATAATCAAGAATTGTTTCAATAATTGCTGAAAGGTCTTTAGGTGGGGCATAGTGGTATAAACGAGCCTAGAATTGCATAAAACTAAGACTCAGTTTACCCTATTGTCTTCTGAGTATGGTGTTGGGGTGCTTCGGGGATAATCCCTAGGCTTGGGTCTAGGATTAAGAAAATAGTTTAATATCATACTTTCTATTTTTTTGTCAAGCCTGATTCTTTAGGAAAAGATGCCTCCGTGTGATACACATCACGGTGACTTTGGAGGAGTCTCACAGAAGCTAGGGTTGGTTTCGATTATTTTAGTCTTATAGATTCAGAGCTGGCGGTCAAGGTCAACCCGTCCAACTATTGGATATCAGAGATCTCAATCGCTAGGACTGGAGATTCTAGCTCATTTGGTCATTTCTTAAAAAATTAACTTTAATACGATCATGTTTCAACCAAATACCATATCTTCTGGTTTCAATATTGCCGAATTGGTGTTTCAGGTTTGCCATACAGGGGAATTGACCTCTGATAACCGCAAACAACTGCAATCGGTATTGTTGCAACACTCGATTAGTGAAGAGGAGCGATCGGCGATCGATCGCCTGATCTATGCGACTCGTCGGGGATGGTTGAGGATTGCTAACTAGAGCCGTCTGAATTTGGGGTATGATTGAAGCCCATAGCTGGCTATTATCCCTTTCCCCATTCTTATGAACATTCGGATCGGTAACGGTTACGATATCCATCAGCTCGGCCCAGACCGCCCCTTAATTTTAGGAGGGGTGAATATTCCCCATGAACTGGGATTAGTCGGCCATAGTGATGCCGATGTGCTGACCCATGCCATTATGGATGCCATGCTCGGAGCCTTAAGCTTAGGAGACATTGGCCATTATTTTCCCCCCAGCGACCCCCAATGGAAGGGAGCAGATAGCCTCAAACTCCTCCATGAGGTGAATGGTTTACTGCTGGATCGGGGTTGGCAAGTGGTGAATATTGATTCTGTAGTGGTAGCCGAGCGCCCCAAACTGAAGCCCCATTTATCGGCAATGGGCGATCGCCTCTCGACCATCTTAAACCTACCCCGCGATCGAGTGAGCATTAAAGCCACCACCAACGAGAAACTCGGCCCAGTCGGTCGAGAAGAAGCGATCGCCGCCTATGCGGTCACCCTTCTGCAACAAACTTAACCTAAGCCCACTTAACGCTTACGCCCTCTTAACTGGGTTCCTAAACCGATTAATCCCACACCGACTAAGCCCAGAAGAGCAGAGGGTTCAGGAACCTGAGACGGACTCTCATATGCGGGGGGAGTGAGAACGGGTTCGGGTTCTGGAGTGGGAGCCGGTGGTGCTGGTGCAGCAAACACATCATTGAGTCCAGCCACATAAGTAATATCAGCATCGAGTTTACTGGTTATATCGAAACCACTCCCTCCAGCATAGGTCAAAGCAGTATTAGCGCCACCGAGAAATCCTTGACCCTCACTCCCCGTCACTAAATCATTGGGAGCGAGATTGCGAATACGAATGGAATCAATGGCATCCCCTTCAGCTAAACCGAATAAACTTAAATCAAATACGGTGGCAAATACTTCATAGGTTTGAGAGAAATGATCGCTAAACTGGTAGAGATACTCGCTAAAATCCGTTTCTCCAGCTTTGCGAACCGAAACAGCAAAGGCTTCCGGCTCTCCGACTCCCCCATTTTCATATACAACTAGGTCATGGCCAGCTTCATTGGCTAGGAGGTTACCGCCCCAATCCAACTCAATAATACCAATATTCCCATTTTGTCCCAAATCGACGAAAGTTCCCGATCCTTTTCCGAGAATTCCACCCACGGTTTGGCTACTGTCCAAAACGCTACTCAAGCCTGAACCCCAAGAGTTGAGAGTTCCATCTATTATCGACCCCCCGGTTACGGCGTTGCTTTCATCCCAGGTCAAGCTAGTGGGTGAACCATCCCATTTCACACCGCTTAAGGTAGCGGCATGGGCAGATTCAGACGGGGTAGCGGTCAATGCTGTTAGTATCAGACCTAAACTTAGGGGAGATGCTACCCCAACGGATAGATGACGTTTATTCATAATGATTCCGTGAAACTTCTGGTTAAGGAATAGAGATTTTTAGAGATCTACAGAGATCTACAGAGATCTACAAGGTTCTACCCTATGATTCCGTACTTTTCCGGATATTGGCAACCCCAAAATCAAGTTTGGGTAAACATCTGCGTATCCCTTAAACCACTAAGCAAGTTTGTCTGATCTCACGGGATTCCTGCTTTACATACCCTTCCATGGTTGCCCGTTGTAATCTCCAGAAGGCCTGAAGGTCTTCTAAACCGTAGGGTTTCACCATCAGTGCCCGTAGACGCTCCTCATCGGCCAAGCTCAGATATCCGGTAGAGAGCGCTTGTTGAACAACTTCGCGAATCATAATGTGGATCTCCCAAATGATGAACTGCACCATTGCTATCGTCGTGGCCGGCGATCCTATGCATTTCTCCAAGCCCGTCAAGCACTGATGTTGTGGAAGATGTGATGGAAAAATGTATAGATCTTAAAGCTTTTATGCTTATATCTTAATAACAGCACATTCTGGCACTTTTTCGGATAAAAATCTAGTATTTTCTCTGATTTTTTATGTTTTCTTAAGATTTTCCTTGGGGGTAAATACGGAAAATATTGAGTTTAGCGGTCTAAGGGGGTTGAACTGTCATGCCATTGGCCTAAGATCAGGTTTGATAAACGGTTTAAAGAAACAAAAATTAAAATTCCCAAGAGACTGATCAGTAGTAAGGCGGCAAACATACGTGGAATTTCTAAATTGTAGCTGGCGATGAGGATTTGGTAGGCTAATCCAGAATTCATGCCTCCTGTACCGGCGACGATTTCGGCAACAACAGCGCCAATTAAGGCTAATCCACCACTAATGCGTAATCCGGCGAAGAAATAGGGTAAGGCACTTGGTAGTCTGAGATACAGCAGGGTTTGCCATCGAGATGCTTGATAAAGTTTGAAGAGGTCTTTTAGATTTGGATCGAGGCTATTGAGGCCAAAGGTGGTATTAGAAACGATGGGAAAAAAGGCGATAATCCAAGCACAGATGACTAGGGCGGCAAAGGTGTTATTACGCATCCAAATAATGATTAGGGGGGCGATCGCCGCCATGGGAATGGTTTGTAGTATGATTGCGTAGGGATACAGACTTTTTTCAATCCACTTACTTTGCGCCATAATCATGGCTAGGAATAATCCAGAAACCATGGCCACCAGAAAGGCAACAAGAGTAATTTTGAAGGTGACTAGCATGGCTGGCAACAGAACTGACCCATCTTGAATTAAGGTTTGTAATATCAGAATTGGCCCCGGTAGGATATAGCTAGGGGTATGGGTGAGGGAGACAGAGACCTCCCAAACCGAGAGTACCAGTATTCCCAGAGCTACGGGAGCTAGGGTTTCTAAGGAAAACAAACGGCGCAATTGTGGCATGATCTAATGAGGAGTAATGGCTTGGGATAGGGCAGTGGCGACTTGTTGGTAATATTCAGTATAGGCGATCGCACCCCGAAAACTGGAGTCACGGGGATAGGGTTCGTTAATGGGAATTTCGGCCACAATGCGTCCGGGAGCAGTTCCCATCACCACCACACGATGGGATAAATAAACTGCTTCATAGATATTGTGGGTGACAAACACAATGGTCCAGCGTTTTTGGCTCCACAAATTCAACAGTTCATCATTTAACTGGGTGCGGGTAATATCATCTAAGGCTCCAAACGGCTCATCCATTAATAGGACTTGGGGAGTATTGACGAGCGCTCTGGCAATGGAAACGCGCATTTTCATCCCCCCTGAAAGTTGTCGGGGATAGGACGTAGAGACTTGTTCTAATTGCACCAATTCCAGGGCTTCTTGAATCCTATCCTGGGCGCTTTTGCGAGAAACACCGGCCAGTTTTAGCGGTAAGTAAACATTCTCCCAAACCGTGGCCCAAGGCATTAAAGCCGCGTCTTGAAAGACAAATGCGAGTTGGTTACTCTGGCTAGAATTGTGCCAGTTGAGTGTGCCAGAACTGAGGGAAGTCAAGCCAGAAATCAGCCGCAGCAGGGTACTTTTGCCACATCCAGACGGCCCGACGAGGCTGAGAATCTCTGAGGGGTAGATTTTGAGAGTGAGATCGGCGATCGCCAGATTCTGTCTATCGAAACGCTTACTAACATTCTCTAGAGTAGCGATCGGTTGGTCAATATCCATAAACGTACAGCGTTTGGCTTGCTTAATGAGGTACAAGGAAATAAGATCGCCCAACCCCCCTTAAAAAAGCAGGGCAATAAAAGTCCCCCTTTTGTGAATTATGAATTGTTCTAATCGATTAACCGTAGCAGTTGCTCTTGATACTCAATTTCTCCCACCACGCGACGCATGGGTTGGGGCCAAACCCTGAGTAGGGTGGGAGTGGCTAAGACCTGATCCTGTTCAGCGCGATCGGGATGTTTGAGAATATCAATCACTTTCAGGGTGTAGGGTTGGGAAAGGCTTTTTTCTAGAAACGAATGAACTTTGTGTAATAGTCCCTCTGTACTATTGTGATTTCCAGAGACAAATAAGCGAAAAATATAACCATGGGGGTTGAATTCTTCCAGGGATAAGCCCGGTTGAGTCTCTTCTACGGAGCGGTTGTGGACTTGCACCACCCAATCATGATCTTCCCAGAGTTGGGGAAATTGATCGTAGTAGGAGGCGATCGCCACCGGATCGCATAATTCGGGGGCAACAGATACGGGTTGCCATTGGGCTTCAATGCCAAATAGGGCATTTAAAAGCGGTGCATAACGCCACACCAGGGGATACGCTTCAGCCACACAATGGGTTTGCTGAGTGTGAGGATCGATCCACCGATCTAAAGTTGCCGTATAACAAGGGACTAAAAAATGAGGGGGGGCACAAAGATCCAAAAGCGTTTGCAATTTAGCGCATAGATCGATATGCCATCGACTCTGTTTACTCGGATCGATGCAGTAAACAATATCCCCCCCAGGAGTAAATAAGGCGATCGCCTTCAATGACTCAGACAAAACCATTAGCTTTGGTCTAATCTAGATCCGACCTCGGAGGAATTGAGCCATTTCATTCGGCGTTGGCGATTTCTCTAGGGCCGTTTCTTCCGTGATTCGACCCTCTTGATAGAGATTATACAGAGCCTTATTCATGGTCGTCATCCCTTCAAACTCTGACCGGAGCATGATTTGGGTAATCGCCTCCAGATCATTTTTGATCACATATTCCTTCACCGCATCCGTCGCGATCATAATGTCATGGAATGCCGCCCGCTTACCATCCGTGGTCTTACAAAGCCCTTGAGCAATAATCGCAACTAAAGACTCCGACAAAGACACCCGCAAGGCTGGCTGTTCTGCCGGAGGAAACATCCCCATAATCCGCTCAATGGTTTTAACTGCACTATTGGTGTGCAAGGTTCCCATGACCAAGTGACCGGTAGAAGCCGCTTTCAGAGCAATACCCATGGTTTCCTTGTCCCGAATTTCCCCCACCAGCATCAAATCGGGGTCTTCCCGCAGAGCCGCTTTCAGGGCATTCTGAAATTGGCGGGTATGGCGGCCAACTTCCCGGTGTTTCACCAGGGATTTGTGACTCACATGGACAAATTCCACCGGGTCTTCAATGGTGATAATATGATAGGCCATGTTTTTATTGATATAGTCAATCATGGCCGCCATGGTGGTCGATTTCCCGGAACCTGTGGGCCCCGTCACCAGAATCAGTCCTTTGTGATAGTGACAGATATCCTTGAATACTTCTGGGGATTTCAACTGTTCCATCGTCAAAATATTCGAGGGAATCAAGCGCAACACCATGGCTGGGCCAGCCAAGGAATCAAACACATTAATCCGAATTCGCACAAAGCCAAAATCAAACGCACCGTCAAAATCCAGGTGGTCTTGGAATTGGCGAATTTCTTCATCCGTCATACATTCGCGCAACCAGCTCATGAATGTATTCAGGTCAGTTTTGGGATATTCCAGACCAGTAATCTCGCCCCGTTTGCGAAAGCGGGGAAGCTCATTAACTCCTAAGTGAAGGTCAGATACCCCTTCTTCATCGGCCCGTTTGACTAATTCTTCGAGGGTGGGATTGCCCGGACTTGGCCCGGATTTAGACGCTGATCGCTTGGCGGCTTTGGGGGCTGCTCCTGGAGGGGGAGCGGCCTTAGCCTTCGCTGTCTTTGCGGCCTGAGGATTCATGGGCATGGTTCTGGCCGGCATTTGTTGGGTCGCTCCATCCGCACTGGCCGTCGCACGAGGGGGAGGAGCTGGGGGACGAGGGGGAGGAGAGGGGGGTTTTTTCTGGGGGGATTGGGTCATAACCAAGTCCTGTTGAATACATCAGAAGTTATAGAGCTTTGGGCATCGGCGATCGATGCATCAAAGGATCAAAAAAAAGATCAAAAGATTTTAAGGTGTAAGATGGCATCCAAGGGGTTGTGGCCTGAAGAACTGTTGCACTTATTGTACTCTTTATTTTCAGGTTTAACGCCCTCATGGGTCAATGGCCCAAACTGCTGGATGGGTGTGTCATCTTACCTAACTGGATCAGGGAGACCAGCCAATTTTTATTTTACTCCTTTTTTTTTGTTTGTGTTTGTATAAAATATGTCTAAAATTTGGCGAATTGGGATTATTGTCGGGACTCGTCCAGAGGCGATTAAGTTAGCGCCTGCGATCGCGCAGTTTCGATCGGCTCCAGAGTTTGAGACTCAAGTGATTTTAACCGGTCAACATCAAGAGATGGTGTCCCAAGTGATGGAATTGTTTGGGCTAGAGGCTGACCATAATTTGGAGATTATGCAGCCGAAACAGACGCTTACAGATATTACTTGTCGCAGTTTGCAGGGCCTAGAGGCTCTGTTTGGGCAGTTGGGGTTAGATTTAGTAATGGTACAGGGGGATACGACCACAGCATTTTCGGCGACCTTAGCGGCATTCTATCAAAAAATCCCCGTTGCCCATGTGGAGGCTGGATTACGCACGGATCGGCTTTGGAATCCCTATCCAGAGGAGGCTAACCGACGGTTAATTTCCCAATTAGCGAGTTTACATTTTGCCCCCACAGCCTTAGCGGTGGAGAATTTACACCGCTCTGGAGTAGTGGGAGAGATTCATCAGACGGGAAATACGGTGATTGATGCGCTTTTGAAGGTGGCTGAATCTCAGAGTGGGTGTGAAATTGGGGGCTTGGACTGGTCTAACTATCGGGTGTTATTGGCAACGGTGCATCGGCGGGAAAATTGGGGAGAGCCATTAGAGGCGATCGCCGCCGGATTTCTGCAAATTTTAGCCCAATTTCCCGATACCGCCCTAGTTTTGCCCTTACATCGCAATCCCACGGTACGCGAACCTCTGCAACGAATGCTCGGCAACCACGATCGCATCTTTTTAACCGAACCCCTAGATTATGCCCAATTAGTCGGGGCGATCGCCGCCTGTCATTTCGTCTTAACCGACTCTGGAGGACTTCAGGAAGAAGCCCCCTCATTAGGCAAACCCGTCTTAGTGCTGAGGGAGACCACAGAACGCCCAGAGGCGATCGCCGCCGGAACCGCCCGCTTAGTCGGCACAGAATCCCACTCCATCTTCAACGCCGCCTCCGAACTCCTCACTCAACCCCACCTCTATCAGCGTATGGCAACCGCCATCAACCCCTTCGGAGATGGCCATGCATCAGAACGCATCCTAGAGCAAGTCAGAACCTTCCTAATACAACACTTTGCGGTGCGCCAGTAATACAGCGCTTCGCGCGGTAATGGGTAATGGGTAATGGGCAGAAGGGAAAACCATTTTTTACGCTATGCGTGCCCATTCTTCAGGCTTTTCATGGGACAACACTCTCAAGGAACATTTCGATTACTGTACCTCATAACATC
>NZ_JAQPOK010000008.1 GCF_030068445.1 Roseofilum halophilum BLCC-M91
AGTGCTATGCAATGATTATAAATGACCCCAGCCGCATTGATTTGTCGCTTTAGGTATCTATTGCGCTTGTGTTTGTATAGCTTAAACTTTAGGGTTCTCATAATGTTATGATAACACGAGGACTTGGCAAAAAGCCGCCCTTCCAGGGCGGGGCTTTAAACCCAATTTTTCTGGTAAAGAGAGAACCCCATGACTGAAGAAGCCATATTACAAGACAGGGATTATACCGTGATTATTGCCCGAAGTCCTGGGAATGATCGGCCCACATCGCCTGAATTTAAGCACGCTTGGGAACAAGCGCGATCGCGGTTATTAGCCTTGTGTCGCCAATGCGCAGAACTCGATCCAGACTGTCTGAGCCTGTATAATGCGGCTGTCCCTAACTCCAGTGTGGCGAACCCTGTCAGTTGTGCGAGTGAAGCGGAAATTATTGCCCTGCTCGACTCCTACGATCCTAACCAAGCGATCGCCCTAGAGGAAACCGTTAAACTGGCTCTAGACAATTATTTTACCCGCAAAGCCAACGGACAGACCAAAGTCAATGGGGAAATTATCCTGGTGATTTTGGATCGAGAACCCCAAAATCGGGTAAAACTGATTAAACTTTTAGTAGAAGCGACCCAGAAAATGGAAACCCAAGAAGAATTGGGGATTACCTTTATTCAAGTTGGTGACGATGCCCTGACGCGGGGATTTTTGAAATCCCTAGATGACGATCTCGCCAGAGCAGGCGCTCGGTTAGATATTGCCGATACCCAATCGATGGATGAATTAGCCTCTGGGTCATTGACCGATGTACTAATGGGAGCCATTTATGACTAAGAAGTATATCTCATCCGAAGACTATCGCCAAATGCTGGTTCGGGATGGCGATCGCCGCTTTCAGGAGTGGCACAGTCAATATTTACACTATCAGAAGCAGTATTTGAATCAACAGCTCAAAGAGCGTAAGGTAAACTAAGGTTGCACTACGACTCAATCAAGCATGACTTCTTCGATAGTTCCCTCTTCCGATCACTCCCCTGACGCAGGACTTGCCCCCCTACTGCTCACCGTTGTCGAACTCATTCGCCAACTCATGGAAGCTCAAGTCATTCGGCGCATGGATTCTGAGAGCCTAAGCGAAGAAGAATTAGACCGAGCAGCCGAAAGCTTACAGCGTCTAGAAGAACAGATTATCAACCTGTGCGAAATATTCGACATCGATCCAGCCGACTTAAACATTGACTTAGGGGAAATCGGCTCCCTATTGCCCAAACAAGGCTATTATCCAGGGGAACGTAGCAGCGATCGCACCTCCATTTTAGAACTCCTAGACCGCCTCTTGAATACCGGCATTGTCGTTCAGGGCGATGTAGACCTCGGTTTAGCCCAACTCAACCTCATCCATGCCAAACTCCGCTTAATTCTCACCTCCAAACCCATCGGCGATGGTATAGGTAATGGGTAATTGGCGATCCCCCTATCCCTCCTTATAGAAGTAGGGGAGTCCCCTAGAGAACTCCCCTAAATTTGGCGATCGCAGAACTCAATCAGTTCTTAGTAAGTTTCCACATGCCAACGATGTTCTTTCTTCAATTTTTTCTGATAATCCTTCCAGTCAACATCAAACTTTCCAGCCGCCGCAGACATCCCTTCATCAATACCGCCTTCCATACCTTTGAGACCACAAATATAGGTATGGGTATTCGGTTTTTGGATCAACTCCCACAGCTCATCCGCATTTTCCTTAATCCGGTCTTGGATATACATCTTACCGCCTTCAGGATTTTTCTGTTCGCGGCTGATAGCATAAGTAAGGCGGAAATGATCCGGGTGTTCCTGCTGGATTTTTTCCAACTCTTCCCGATAGAGAATATTTTGACTATAAGGAATACCAAAGAACAACCAGGCAAATCCCCGGAAGTTATAATCTTCATGCTTCTCCTTAAACATGCGCCAGAGATAGGCACGGAAAGGAGCAATTCCCGTTCCCGTTCCCATCATAATAACCGTAGCTTCCTCATCATCCGGTAAGAGCATTTCCTTACCCACCGGCCCAGTGATCGCCACATCCGCACCCGGTTCCAGATTGCACAGATAAGTCGAACAAACCCCATAAACCGTTTCCTCGGTTTCCGGATGTTTATATTCCAGTTGTCTCACACACAAAGAAACCGTCTTATCCTCCTCCTCATCACCATGACGAGTAGAAGCGATCGAATACAACCGCAACTTATGCGGCTTACCCTTATCATCCGTTCCAGGAGGAATAATCCCAATACTTTGGCCTTCCACATACTTCAGGTCTCCTTCGGACAGATCGAACGTCAAATGTTGAACAATCCCCGATCCCCCTTCAGCAACCAACTTTTCATTACTGAGACACTTACCGATATAAGGATCTTTCGGTCGATAAATATTGATCGGAATCTTTTGATCTTCAGACTTCTTATGGACTTTACCTTCAGTCCCTGGAGTAGAAGAGGCGGGAGAAGGGATAGGGGCTGGCTCCCAAACCGATTCTTTACGAGAAGGCGTATCAGCATTAAGGGGCACAATATTAACAATTTTGCCCCCCAGACGAGCAATCCGCTTCATTTCCTGATTCATACGGCTGTAAGGCACAGTCATGAAGACACTACCACTGCGACGAACAGAACAATTCATATTCGCCGTACTACCTGGGTTAAGACCCACCACTTCAAACTGAAACAGGCGGTTTGACGACACGCTACTGGATCTACCCATTAAACTCGATGTATACATTATCTTGATTTTCTCCTTTCCCCATTGATATCAGCACGGCATATTACCGCAAGATGACTTAACCACCACTGTTGCCAGTAGGCAACAGTAATGATTTAAGCGACTAGAGTTACTGTAAGTGAACCACTCTCATGGGTCAATCTAGCTCTCCCTGAATCTTGAAGAGCTAGACCCTATTTAGGCTTCGTCCTCAGAGGACACAGCAAAATTAAGGGGCACAATGTTCGTAATTGTGCCACCTAGACGAGTAATGCGCCTCATTTCCTGATTCATACGGTTGTACGGTACAGTAATCATTGCACTACCACTGCGCCGAATGGAGCAATTCATATTCTCCATATTGCCTGGATTCAGACCAACCACCTCAAACTGAAACAAACGGTTTGAGGACGCGCTACTGGTTCTGCCAGCTAAACTCGATGTAGGCATAGCTTTAGATTTCTCCTTTTCTCTTTTAATATTCGCTATTGCTAAAACATCATCCCCTTGCCACTCAGACTTGGGGCAACAGGAATCTCCCAACCCCTCCCAGCAACTGTACGTGAGTTGACGTGAGTTCCTCGGAGAGCTGTCCATCAAGTGGGGTTAGCCAGACTTAAAGAGCCAGACAAAATCTAGGCTCAGGGAGGCGATGCCCTGGTTAGCCAAAACACTCTTCAGGAGTCTCACCTCCCCTCTCTACCATCTGGCCAGCGAGGGACAATGCCACCATTTTATCGAAAAGCGCCCCCTTTCAGAGGAATAATTAGGATTAGGTTTTCTTAAAGACCCCATTCACCGTAGCATAGGTATTGAGGACAACCCTAAATCTCTAAACGCGCCTTGTGGGGATGATCCCATTCTGGTAAAATTTCCTCCAGAATATTGAACATGGAAAACTGAGCTGAAACTCTAGCTTGAGTTGTCCCCAACCAAAGAGAGCGAGGCTGCTATTTAGGGAGCAAGCGCCCTCCAGTGTTGAAAAATCTCGAAGGGCGGTTTTAATGGGTTGCCCTCAACGCTAGTTTAACTCCATTAGTGATAAACCAAAACTAACTTTAGTGAACCCATTGATTGACAGAGGAAATCTATGACCAGTAAACCGGATCGCGTGGTTTTAGTTGGTGTTGCCGGAGACTCCGGTTGTGGGAAATCAACCTTCTTACGTCGCTTAACCGACTTATTTGGAGAAGATCTCATAACCGTAATTTGTCTGGATGACTACCATTCTTTAGACCGTAAGCAACGTAAAGAAACCGGGATTACCGCGCTCAACCCCAAAGCCAATAACTTTGACTTAATGTATGAGCAAGCCAAAGCGCTTAAAAACGGTGAATCCATACAAAAACCCATTTACAACCATACAACTGGGGAACTCGATCCCCCCGAAACCATCCATCCCCGCTCCATCGTTGTTCTAGAAGGGCTACACCCGATGTACGACGAGCGGGTTAGGGAGCTATTGGATTTTAGTGTTTATCTTGACATCAGTGATGAAGTCAAAATTGCCTGGAAAATCCAGCGAGACATGGCAGAGAGAGGCCATCGCTATGAAGATGTACTATTTGCCATTAATGCTCGCCGTCCGGACTTCATGGCCTATATTGACCCCCAGAAAGCTCATGCTGATGTGGTGATTCAGGTCTTGCCTACCCAACTGATTCCAGACGACAAAGACCGTAAAATCTTGCGGGTACGGATGATCCAACGCTATGGAGTCGCCGGTCGCGAACCGGTTTACCTGTTTGACGAAGGATCGACCATTGACTGGATTCCCTGTGGACGGAAGTTAACTTGCTCCTATCCCGGCATTAAAATGCATTATGGGCCAGATGCTTACTATGGCCATGAAGTGTCGATCCTGGAAGTCGATGGTCAGTTTGAGAATCTAGAGGAACTCATCTATATCGAAGGTCACTTGAGCAACACCTCAACAAAAGAATATGGGGAATTAACTCACTTGCTGCGGCAACATCCGGATTATCCGGGTTCGACCAATGGTACAGGACTGTTCCAAGTGCTAACCGGATTAAAAATGCGAGCCATTTACGAGCAGTTAACCCAAGAGTCCGTAAAAGTCCCTGCCAGTGTTTAGCACTCTAGGGATAAGACTTGGACGGTTGGTTCTCCGATAAACTAGATCCCGAAAGTATGTGCGAGAGTCTTTTGGTCTGGCTCTCGCAATTTAGATCCCAAACGGGTGAACCAACCTACAATTCGACTTCCCTCGACCACCTATCACCGATCGCCAATCGATTCTGTTTATCCATGAGCGCACATTCTTCTAGTAACCCGACTCAATACGATCCCTTGAGTGCTGAAGCCAAATGGCAACGGTATTGGGAAGAAAATGAAATCTTTAAGGCCGATCCGAGGGAGGGTGGAGATGCCTACTGTGTGGTGATTCCACCCCCGAATGTAACCGGTAGCTTGCACATGGGCCATGCCTTTGAAAGTGCCCTGATTGATACCTTGGTTCGCTATCATCGTATGTTGGGAGAAAATACGTTGTGGTTGCCGGGAACCGATCATGCCAGTATTGCCGTACAGACCATTTTAGAGCGGCAACTCAGAAGTGAAGGCAAAAATCGCTACGATGTCGGCCGGGAGGTGTTTTTAGAAAGAGCTTGGCAGTGGAAAGAAGAGTCGGGTGGCACAATCGTGAATCAACTGCGCCGCCTAGGGGTATCCGTGGATTGGTCGCGGGAGCGATTTACGATGGATGAAGGGCTATCAAAGGCAGTGATTACAGCCTTTATGCGCCTTTATCAAGAAGGTTTGATTTATCGGGGCAACTATATGGTGAATTGGTGTCCCGCTTCTGAGTCGGCAGTGTCCGACTTGGAGGTTGAAAATAAGGAAATAGATGGCCATTTGTGGTATTTCCGCTATCCGTTGACGGAGGGTGAGGGGTTTGTGGAAGTGGCAACCACTCGACCGGAAACCATGTTGGGAGATACGGCGGTGGCAGTAAATCCCCAGGATAAGCGGTATAAAGATTTAATTGGCAAGACGTTACGGTTGCCCTTGGTGGGTCGGGAAATCCCCATTATTGGGGATGAATATGTGGATGCGGAGTTTGGAACAGGTTGTGTAAAAATCACGCCTGCCCATGACCCTAATGATTTTGAGATGGGCAAACGCCATAACCTGCCGATGATGAATATCATGCACAAGAACGGCAGTTTGAATGAGAATGCTGGGGAATTTGAGGGGTTAGACCGGTTTGAGGCGCGGAAGGCAGTGGTGAAGCGCCTAGAAGAAGAGGGATGTTTGGTGAAGGTGGAAGATTATAAGACGACGGTTCCTTATAGCGATCGCGGCAAAGTCCCCGTTGAACCCCTGATTTCTACCCAATGGTTTGTCAAAATTCGCCCCTTAGCCGATCGCGCCCTAGAGTTGCTCGATAACCAGAATGAGCCTGTATTTGTGCCCGATCGCTGGAGAAAAGTCTACCGAGATTGGTTAGTAAAATTAAAAGATTGGTGTATTTCCCGGCAATTGTGGTGGGGGCATCAAATTCCCGCTTGGTATGTGGTCAGCGAAACCGAAGGAGAAATTAAAGATTCGACTCCCTTTATTGTAGCGGCCAATGAAGCCGAAGCCCTAGAACAGGCCCAAGCCCAATATGGAAAAAATGCTCAACTAGAGCAAGATCCCGATGTTCTCGATACCTGGTTTTCCTCCGGACTCTGGCCCTTTTCCACCATGGGATGGCCCGAAGAAACGGCGGATCTGAGCCGCTATTATCCCACCACCACCCTAGTCACTGGCTTTGACATTATCTTCTTCTGGGTGGCGCGGATGACGATGATGGCTGGCCACTTTACCGGCAAAATGCCCTTTGAAACAGTTTACATCCATGGCTTGGTCAGGGATGAAAACGGCAAGAAAATGTCAAAATCGGCCAACAATGGCATTAACCCCCTGATCTTAATCGAAAAATATGGGGCCGATGCCCTCCGCTATACCCTAATTCGGGAAGTCGCTGGTGCAGGGCAAGATATTCGCCTAGAATACGATCGCAAAACCGATGAGTCTACCTCCGTACAAGCCTCTCGCAACTTTGCCAATAAGCTCTGGAATGCAGCCCGGTTTGTGATGATGAACTTGGATGGCAAAACCCCGTCAGATTTGGGAATGCCAGCCATGGAAGATTTAGAAGACGGCGATCGCTGGATACTCTCCCGCTACCATCAAGTCGCTAGGCAAACCCGCAACGACTTAAACCAATATGGCTTAGGGGAAGCAGCCAAAGGAATCTACGAACTGATTTGGAACGACTTCTGCGACTGGTATATTGAACTGGTCAAACCCAGACTCTGGCAAAACGATAAGGAGGGAGATGCTGCGAACCGTTCACTTCGACTTCGCTCAGTGAACGGTTCGCGGTTAGTTGCCCAACAAGTCTTAGCCCTAGTCTTAGACGGGATCTTAAAACTGCTGCATCCCTTTATGCCCCATATTACCGAAGAAATTTGGCAAACCCTCACCCAAAGTGAGGTCGCTTCGACTGAGGTCGCTTCGACTGAGGTCACTGAGCGGAGTCGAAGTGACCTCACCTCCTTAGCTAGGCAAACCTATCCCGAACCCGATGAGGCACTGATCGACCCCAAATTAGAAACCCAATTTGCCCAACTGATCGACGTTATTCGCACCCTTCGCAACCTGCGGGCGATCGCCGAAATTAAGCCCGGTCTCAAAGTCCCCGTAGTCCTGCAAACCGAAAATCAAACCGAGCAAGAGATTTTAACCCAAGGCTCATCCCTAATCCAGAATCTGGCCAAAACCGAAGCCCCAACTGTTTGTGCGACCTTAAACGAAACCATGAAACAAACCGTTGTCGGAGTCACCGGAACCGTGCAAGTCTTGATTCCCCTCGCTGGGGTTGTGGATATTGGGGCCCTACGCGCTAAAGTCGAGAAAGATTTAGGTAAGATTGAAAAAGAAAGCCAAGTTCTCCAAGCCCGTTTGGGGAATCCCGGATTTGTGAACAAAGCGCCTCAAGATGTCGTTCAAGGGGCCAGAGATACATTAGAACAATTACAAATCCAGGCTCAAATCCTGCGCGATCGCCTCAGTAATCTCTCAGATTAAAGGCGATCGCCTTTATCTACCCGATCGCTTCCATGACTTACAGTGAAAAATCAACGGCCATGTTATATCTAGCCCAGGTACAGACAGAGCAATTTTTAGGTAAAGCGGGTTTACGAGTTTTGGCAGCTCAAGAGTCCGAAACCACCTGGAAACTGGCCACTCAGGAAGAAATCATTCCTTGTACCGACCCTGAAACTTGGACTCAGAACCAGCTCGTGCTAGTGGAACTGACGGAAAATCGGCAAATCCTGAGTATTTCTGATGCCAAAGATTGGGTGTTAAAATTAATCGAACAGTATTTATCAGTAGGGATTACCCCAGAATTTTTACAATCAGAAATAGAACGGGCGGAACAATGGCGGCAAGATCTGACCCTGCAAAGTCAGGAAGTTGCTCGTGGACGACTGGAAGTCGAGGCTCGTCACGCCCAATTACAAATTGTAGAGGAAAAACTCAATAAGGAAAAAGTACAGCTAGACGAGGAAAAACAAGCGCTGCAAGAGCAGCGTCAGCACGCAGAAGAGCCAGATGAAGAGGATGAGTTATCCCCTGAAACGTAACGATCTCTGGGGGGTAGCAGCGCTCTGGATTCGGGGCGATCGCTATTGACTAGAAATTTGACTGCCACAGAGCAACTCACGAGATTCTTGCTTCACATTACCCATCATCGCCGCCATTTGTAATTGTCGGAAAGCGTGAAAATCTTCTTGACCATACGGGTTCTGCAACAGCGATCGCAGTTGATTTTCCGATTCAATGGATAGATAACCGGTGGTTAATGCTTCCTGAACCACTTGGGAAATGACACTCATGAGACCTATACCTTTACTCATTCTTGTTTAGTATCGGGCCAAACCCGAACATCGCTTGTGATTTGAATCTACAATGCTTTGTGAAATTTCTGTGAATTTTCAGTGACACTTTGTCAATTGGCCCAAACAAAGTCCGTAAATATAGCAGTTTTTTCAGCGATCGGGTATTATAAAGTATATCTGTATGGTGTGTAAGATTCATGGTTCAAACTCCCCTTTCTCCAGATATCCTCTATCCAGATTCGGACGGGTTACCCATGGCCGAGAATACCGAGCAATATGAGTGGATTGTCCGTTTAGTTACCAATCTCAAACATTTATTGAAAGATGAAGAAGCCTTTGTAGCGGGAGATTTGTTATGGTATCCCGTGCAAGTGGATGCCCCCCCCGCACCCTGCCAAGCACCCGATGCCATGGTAGCTTTTGGTCGTCCCCCCGGTTACCGTGGTAGCTATCGTCAATGGGAAGAAGACA
>NZ_JAQPOK010000009.1 GCF_030068445.1 Roseofilum halophilum BLCC-M91
AGCGGGCAAGATGCCCGCACTCCCTCAATTATTTGATATTACTGGAGTTAAACTAGCGGGCAAGATGCCCGCACTCCCTCAATTATTTGATATTACTGGAGTGGGAGCATCTTGCTCCCTACATTTTTAATTATGGTATTCTCCCTCAATTATTTGATATTACTGGAGTGGGAGCATCTTGCTCCCTACATTTTTAATTACAGCGCTTCGCGCGGCAGAAGGGTAATGGGTAATGGGTAATGGGAAAACCATTTTTCACGCTATAATCCCCATTTTTCAGGCTTTTCATGGGAAGGCACTCAACCCTTAAAATTTCGATAACTGTACCTCATAACATCGAAAAGCGCTGTATGGTATTCAAGCGGATTTGATATAAGAAATCAGCGAGCAAGTTGGGGGGATCTTTACCTCTTGTACCTCATGAAGAAAGGGAAGTGCTGTATCATAGGTCGATCGCACTTGGCTATCGGTTGCAAAACAAGACAAGGGGCCCCAGGGCCCCTTGTTTAGGTCAGTTCAATTGCACTCAAGAAAGATTAGCGACCAATTCCTACATAACGGAATCCGGCAGCTTCTAGGGGTTTAGGATCGAGGAAATTACGACCATCAATCATCACAGGATGGGCCATTTTCTTGGCCATTTTGGCATAATCCAATTTCAAAAACTGCTGCCAATCTGTCACTAATACCAGAGCATCACAACCATCAGCTAACATCTCTACATCAGATTCCACAATCACATCGGAGAGACCGTGACGCATTCCCGACTGAGAGATAATGGGATCGTAGGCTTTGAGCTTGGCTCCTAAGCGGCTGAGTTGTTCGATTAAGTTCAACGCTGGAGCATCCCGCATATCATCGGTATCGGGTTTGAACGTCAGTCCCAACAGACCAACGGTTTTCCCTTTAAGGATTTTCAGTTCCTGTTGTAGTTTTTCTACTGCCATCAGCCGTTGACGTTTGTTGACACTGACGGCTGCTTTGAGCAGTTCAGCTTCATAGTTATAGTCATCGGCTGTATGAATTAAGGCAGAAACATCCTTGGGGAAACAGGAGCCACCCCAACCAATTCCAGCTTGTAAGAACTTGTTCCCAATCCGGGAATCGAGTCCAATACCTTTGGCAACTTGGGTGACATCTGCGCCGACTTTATCGCAAATATTCGCCACTTCGTTGATAAAACTAATTTTAGTCGCTAGGAAGGCGTTAGCGGCGTATTTAATCATCTCGGCAGAACTGAGATCGGTAACCACGACGGGAACCGGAGGTAAGGAGGCATCCGTGCCGACTTTGCGTTCGACGATGGGGGTATAGAGTTCTTGCATGAGGGCGATCGCCTTTTCGCTGTTGCTACCTAGGACGATGCGATCGGGATTGAAAGTATCAAATACGGCGGAACCTTCCCGTAAAAACTCTGGATTACTGACCACATCAAATTCGGCCTTAATTGCCTCGTTACTAGAGCCTTCTTCTTTCTTGCGTTCGGCAATACCATCGAGAACAATCATCCGTACCCAGTCCCCAGAACCAATGGGAACGGTAGATTTATTGACGATCACTTTGTAGCCTTCTCGAAGATGGGCCCCAATGCCACGAGCGACGGCTTCTACATAGCGGGTATCGCTATCTCCCGTGGGTAGAGCGGGGGTTCCGACAGCAATAAATAGGATATCCCCATGAGCCACTCCCGCCTCTAAATCGGAGCTGAATTCCAAGTTACCGGCTTGGGCGGATTTTTGCATCAATTCGGACAATCCTGGTTCATAAATGGGGGACTGTCCGGACTTCATCAACTTGACTTTCTCTTCATTGTTATCAATACAGATCACATGGTGGCCGCATTCGGCTAAACAGACACCGGTCACCAAACCAACGTAACCCGTACCAATTACACAAACTTTCATGGGTATACCTCAAGAGACTTGATTTTAGATTGACAGAGGGTAGATGCTTCTTCGGTCTATCATCAACGTTTCAGGATTGGCTCAGGCGATCGCTCAAATCGGCGATCGTTTTCTCTAAACCGTCATTCAAAGGAATCGTCGGTTCCCATCCTAGCCATTCTCTAGCGCGAGTAATATCCGGTTGTCGTTGTCGGGGGTCATCTGCCGGAAGCGGCTTATACTGAATTTGAGCATTTGGATTAATCTTTTGTTGAATCTTTTGAGCCAACTCCAGAATGGTATACTCATCCGGATTGCCCAGATTCACCGGCCCTACATGGTCACCATTCATCAACCGCATTAACCCTTCTACCAGATCGGAAACATAGCAGAAACTGCGAGTTTGGGAGCCATCCCCATAAACGGTTAGGGGAATCCCCTTCAGAGCTTGTACGACAAAGTTACTCACCACTCGACCATCATTTTCTAACATGCGAGAGCCATAGGTGTTAAAAATTCGAGCCACGCGAATTTCTAGACCATGTTCCCGATGGTAGTCAAAACATAGGGTTTCAGCAATTCGTTTGCCTTCGTCATAACAGGAGCGAATACCGATGGTATTGACATTTCCCCGATACTCTTCCGTTTGGGGGTGAACATCAGGGTCGCCATAGATTTCTGAAGTAGATGCTAGTAATATGCGTGCCTTTACTCGCTTGGCTAGTCCTAGCATGTTAATGGTTCCCAAAACACTGGTTTTGGTGGTCTTAATGGGGTTGTATTG
Source organism: Roseofilum halophilum BLCC-M91 (assembly GCF_030068445.1). Classification (GTDB taxonomy): domain Bacteria; phylum Cyanobacteriota; class Cyanobacteriia; order Cyanobacteriales; family Desertifilaceae; genus Roseofilum; species Roseofilum halophilum. The sequence continues at coordinate 2,668 of NZ_JAQPOK010000009.1, forward strand.
ATAATGAATCGGTGATGCTGGACAAGCCAAGTGATAGATCTGATCGACCTCTAACCGGATGGGTTCGGTAATGTCATGTCGGATCAGCTCAAAATAGGGATTATCGAGCCACTGAAGAATATTTCGTTTATTTCCCGTGTAGAAGTTATCTAAACAGATGACTTCATGACCCGCTTCCATCAAACGGTCAATAAGGTGAGAGCCAACAAAGCCAGCTCCCCCCGTTACAAGGATTCTCATAATTTGTGCAGGTATCTTAAGCCAGCAAGGTTATATTAGCCTTTTCCCGGCTGATTTGGTGAGAACTGGAACATTAGTTAAAAATAGCGCTACGTGCTGGGCAGGTTGCTTAAGATTTTTTTAATTTAGGCTCAACACCGTAGACTCATAGAGAGCAATGATTTTATGGGTTACTTCTTTTATACTGAGGTTATCCGTAATAATCTCGATCGCCTCTGGACTTTTCTGTAAGGGGGCAATTTCCCGGTTACTATCGGTATAATCTCGTTGGCGAATAGCTTGCTCTAACTGTTCGGTGCTGGGCAAGGTTTGGGAGGCATGGGAAGATTGGGCGAAATAATCCCGTTGTCGTCTTTTAGCCCGTTCTTCCACAGAAGCGGTGAGGAAAATTTTCAGGTCAGCATCGGGAAAGACGTGGGTTCCGATGTCCCGGCCTTCTGCCACGAGTCCTCCCTGTTTCCCCCATAACCGTTGTTGCTCGACCAGTTTTTGGCGCACGGCCCCTAAACTGGCGATCGCCGACACCTGAGAGGTAACCTCTAAAGACCGAATCGCTTCAGTCACATTTTGATTGTTGATAAAGATTTGGGAGGGGTTGCCAATCCCTTTTTCCAGATAGGTAACCCGGCCGCTCCCTCCTGCGCTTCCGGAGTACACTTTTTCTGATGGAGACCCCCCTAGGGAGGAGTCAAAGCGAATCTCACAATCACTGACTAATTCCAGGATCGCCGGTTCATCGGTTAAAGCAATTCCCGCTTGTTGGACTAACCAGGTTACCGCTCGGTACATGGCCCCGGTATCGAGATACAACAGGCCCAGGTTTTGGGCCACTTGGCGAGCAATGGTTGATTTTCCGGCTCCGGCCGGGCCGTCGATGGCAATGATGGGGCGGCGGTCGCGCAAGATAATATTATCAATCAAACGAGTAGAACCCACTCTAGCAGCAACACTTAATAATCCCTCATCTGCGATCGCTTGTAAAGGCTCTAAGGTCTGAGGATCGACTAAATCTGCATATTCGATTTGCACATTTGGCATCGTTTGGGCGATCGCCTCAAAAGTACCGATTAACCCCTCACGGGTGCGATCGCCATTCTTAAACGCCTGCTCGGCCCCCTGGAGTCCCCGATATAACACCGAAGCTTGCTCCCGCTCTTGCCCACTTAAATACTGATTCCGGGAACTCATCGCTAATCCCGACGCTTCCCGCACCGTGGGAACACCAATAATCTCGACTCCCAAATTCAGATCTTTGACCAACTGACGAATAATCGCCAACTGTTGGGCATCCTTCTGGCCAAAATAGGCTCGATGGGGACGCACCACGTTAAATAACTTGGTCACAATCGTGGCCACCCCCTGAAAATGACCCGTGCGAGTCTGACCACACAGTACCGAAGTCATCGACTCTGGAGGAATCACCAGGGTTTGGGCCCTTGAACCTGCTCCAATCCCCATCACTTCCGGAGTTGGCGCAAACACCACATCCACACCAGCTTGCTGACAAAGTTCCCAGTCACCCTCTAAATTGCGGGGATATGTGGCTAAATCTTCATTGGGGCCAAATTGCAAAGGATTGACAAAAATGCTCACCACCACCCGGTCATTCTGTTGCCGCGCTAACTCAATCAAGCGCAAGTGCCCCCCATGAAGCGATCCCATGGTGGGCACAAGAGCCAAAACTTCAGAGGGAGATTGCTGCCGTAGATAGGTTTGAAGGGCAGCAATCGTTTTGTACAGATGCACAGTTTCCTCTTTACCTTCTTGCCTTTTGCCTTTTGCCTGACTTCTGCAAGCAGTCTACTGTCTTTCCAGGATTTCCATCCGCACTGGAGCAACGCCCGTACTCATCAATCCCAGTTCTTGAGCTGCTCCCTTAGACAAGTCGATAATCCGGTTGCGAATATAGGGGCCGCGGTCATTAATGCGTACAACCAGGGAGAGGCCATTATCCATATTGGTTACACGCACCATTGTACCGAAGGGTAAGTTCCGATGGGCAGCCGTTAGGGCATATTGATTATAAATTTCCCCATTAGCGGTTAAGTTGCCATGGAATCCGGGGCCATACCAGGAAGCCCATCCACTAACGGCTTGAACAGCGACCAATTGTCCTGGGGATGCCGAGATATTGTGGGTTGCTTTGGCTGGAGCGGCAACGGGTTTACCGTAGACTTCTTCGATAGGAGGGGCATTTCCCAAGAGACGGCGCAGGCGGTTGGTGGCTTGAACGGCATCCTGGGTGGAATTTTGGGTGGTGTCGGGTAAGATTACGTCCTGTCCCATAGTCACTAGGGTTTGGTCATTGGCTTGAATGAGATAGGTTTCTAAGTCTTCATCCCATTTGAGGGCGATCGCCTCGGCATCGTCTACGCTACGCACCCATTGGGATAGTTTTTCGGCCACAGCTTCTGCATCTCGAACCGCTTGGGTATCGGATAGGTTAGCCATGGAAACTTGATCCATGGGCACGGTAGACACTTCCTGAGCTTTTTCTTGTGTTTCCTGTGTAATGGGGTCACCTAAAAAGGTGAGAACCGGAATATTTTGGACGTACAACGTGGCGGCTTCTTGTCCATCCAGGGTATGGGGATAAATCTTGGTGTCCGAGCTAGGCTGAGTCTGTATCGTGCTGGCGATCTCGCCATCTGGGTTCTGAGCAATCTGCTGATTTTCGCCCGTTTCAGTTGAGTTACTGCCTTCGACTTCAGGGAGTTGGGCAAGGGTGGAAGCGCTACTATCTTGTTCTTCTTGGGCGATCGCTTCCGACTCAGAAGCCACAAGGTTAGCGCTCGGCTCTGCGTGACCTGAAGACCCCGATCCCAGGGTCAAGAGGAGAGCAGAAACAGTTAAAGTTTTCCAAAGATGTTGGTTCATAAACTCTTAGGTTGTGAGGACAAGAGCGGCAGAGTCTCAACCCTGATGTTCCATCTGAATTTACAGTTGTTATCAGATTGACTTAGCCGTTCTGAAAAACTTAGACAAACTATGACAAACCTAGATCAAGTTGCACATAATCTGATGTTTTCTTCCTGCTTCGTCGTGTCCGCTTTGCCGAAACATTGCGTTGGTTTGACACTCCACAGGCACACCCCGAGGAACTCTCGGTGAATAACTGTCAGTTCCCCTACTTTTACCGCTCCAACAGAGGGTAGAATAACCTTCAGTTGTGGAGGGTTTTAGGTTTCTTGGTCTAAAAATCGAACTCGTTATGAATTTGATTTTTTGGTTGAACAGCGATAGATTATCACAGTTTTTCGGGATTGGGAAAGGCCGCGATCCCCAAAAAAATAAGTAAAAATACGCTGTATGGATTGCCCAGACTAAGGTCTACCCTGCGATCCCACGATGGATAAGAATATTTGATAGATGCCTCCAAATAGGGGGAATTGGGAGCTGAAACCATGGATTATCAAGAATCAGGTGTGAATATTGAGGCGGGTCGGGCATTTGTGGGCCAGATTCGTCATTGGGTGGAAAGTACCTATCGCCCGGAAGTGTTGGGGGGTTTAGGGGGATTTGGGGGCTGTTTTCAATTGCCGGGAGGATATTCACAGCCGGTTTTGGTTTCGGGAACCGATGGAGTAGGAACGAAGTTGAAAATTGCCCAAGAGTGCGATCGCCACGATACTATCGGCATCGATCTCGTGGCCATGTGTGTCAATGATGTATTGACTTCGGGGGCTGAACCCCTATTTTTTCTAGATTATCTCGCTACCGGTCAGTTAAATCCAGAACAATTAGAGCAAGTAGTTTTTGGGGTTTCCCAGGGATGCAAGGAGGCTGGATGTGCCCTGTTGGGCGGAGAAACAGCAGAGATGCCGGGATTTTACCCAGTGGGTGAGTACGATTTGGCGGGCTTTTGTGTGGGAATTGTAGAAAGAGAGCAGTTATTGAATGGCTCCCAAGTCCGTTTGGGGGATGTGGCGATCGCCTTAGCCAGTCAGGGAGTTCACAGTAATGGCTTTAGTTTAGTCCGCAAAATTGTCGAAACTCAAGAGTTAACTTGGGAGGCGATCCCCAAAGGATTAGATCAACCGTTGGGCGAGCTATTGTTAACGCCAACAAAAATTTATGTTAAACCCATTTTAACCGCCATGGCTGAAGGTTTGGATATCCATGGCATGGCCCATATTACCGGTGGAGGATTACCCGAAAATTTACCCCGTTGTTTAGGTCAAAATCAATCCATTGCTATGAATTGGAGTGCTTGGAAAATTCCGCCCATTTTCCAATGGTTAGCTCAAGCGGGATCGGTAGCCAAAGAAGAGATGTTTAATACCTTTAATATGGGGATTGGTTTTGTGGTGCTGATCGATCCCGAACAAGTGGAGTTTGCCCTCAATACCTTTAATTCTCAAGGGATTGAAGCCTTCGAGATGGGTAAAGTCGTGTCAGGAAAAGGGGGGTTAGAGAGCATTTTTGAATGAATTATTAACGGTTGCCCTCATCCCCCAACCCCTTCTCCCACGGGAGAAGGGGAGCAGAAGTCCCTCTCCCGTGGGAGAGGGATATAGGGAGAGGGCATTCCAATCAAATCAAAATGCCATAGCACGACGCGCTCAGGAATAGATTTGATGAATTTAAATAACCTTAGCGATCGCTATATTTTTCTTTGTGTAGGAACCTAAAACCTGATACCCTAGATCGGGATCGTCAGGACAATCAACGAAGGGAGCATTTATCGTGGGTATTTTGCCAGCAACTCAAGAGCGTTTGCACCTTAAACAGTTAAGCCATTCCAATCTGTCAGCGTCTACAGTAGATGGAGAAGATGTCATTCAGGGATTAAGTCAAGATCGGAAAACTTTGCCCCCCAAGTATTTCTATGATGCCTATGGTTCGCAATTATTCGAGCAAATTTGCGAGCTACCCGAATATTATCCCACCCGTACAGAAGATTCTATTCTGAATCAATATGCCGATCAAATTGCTCAAACAACGGGGGTTTGTGAGTTGGTGGAGCTAGGAAGCGGAAGCTCTACCAAAACCCGTCGCTTCTTAGATACCTATCAAGCGGTGACAGATTCCCTACACTATATCCCCATCGATGTCAGTGGTAGTATTCTCACCGAAAGTGCCCAACAGTTGCTACAGGACTACCCCAATCTACAGATTCAAGGGTTGGTGGGAAGCTATGAAGAAGCTTTAGTCGAACTCGAACGAACCCCTGCACCCTCTCGGATGGTATGCTTTTTGGGGAGTACCTTGGGCAATCTGAATGCTCAAGAGTGCGATCGCTTCTTCGACCATATTCTAGACGCTCTCCACATTGGTGAGTATTTCCTCTTGGGTGTCGATTTACAAAAGCCCAAAGACATCCTAGAAGCTGCTTACAATGATGCTCAAGGCGTTACTGCCGAATTTAATCTCAATATGTTGGATCATCTCAACCAGCGCTTTAGGGGTAACTTTAAGCGGCAAAACTTTGAACATTGGGCTTTTTATAATCAGGAACTCAACCAAATTGAGATGCATCTGCGCTGCTTAAACCCTCATACCGTAGAATTAGCAGACCTCAATTTTCAAGTTAAATTTATAGCCGGAGAAACCATTAGAACCGAGATATCCCGGAAGTTTAACATACAGACTGTGCAAGCTGAATTAGCCGGAAAAGGACTAAAACCCGTTGCTGCTTGGACAGATCCCAAACAGTGGTTTGGATTGATTCTCTCGCAAAAGGCGTAATTTTGGTATAAAGAGATATGGATAAATTAACATCCCTGCGGAATCTACAACTCGATCGGTGCGATCGCCAAACCCTCCTCGACTACTTCCAAAACTCCTGGGAATTAGAAGAAATTCTCATGAAAAGCCTAGGCCATGATGACAGCTTTTACCTCAATCCCGACCCCCTCAGAAACCCAATCATCTTCTACCTCGGACACTCCCCCGTTTTCTACATCAACAAACTCATTCGAGTCGGATTATTAGAGCAACGCATTAACCCCAATTACGAAATCCTATTTGAAATTGGAGTCGATCCCAGCAGTCCAGAAGAGCTAAAAGAAGCCACAAAACATATTAATTGGCCCCAAGTCGAACAAGTTTGGGATTATCGAGAAAAAGCAAAAGAAACCATCACTCAAGTCCTCAGCACTTGCTCCCTCAACCTTCCCATCACCCAAAACCATCCCCTTTGGGCCTTAATCATGGCAATGGAGCATAATCGGATTCACTTTGAAACCTCCTCCATGTTGCTCAGGCAATTCTCAGTCGATCATCTCCAACGTCCCGAAAATTGGCAATATGCACCGTCAAATCAGACAATTCCAGAGAACAAAATGATTACCGTTGCTGGAGGAGTCATTACCCTAGGAAAACCCCAAAATTCCAACACCTACGGTTGGGATAGCGAATATGGAAGTCGCACCGTAGAAGTAAAACCCTTTTTCGCCAGTCAGCATCTGATTACCAACGGAGAATTCTTGAAATTCATCCAAGATAATGGCTATGAAAACCCAGAATTGTGGGATAATGAATCTTGGCATTGGCAGCGAGAAAATAACATCAAATATCCAAAATTCTGGATCGACAACAATGGCAGTTACCAATATCGCACCCTCTTTGATGAGATAGACTTACCCCTAGATTGGCCCGTTGAAGTTAATCATTATGAAGCCATGGCCTATTGTCGCTGGAAAGGGCAAGGAACCCGCTTGATGAGTGAAGCAGAATGGACAATTGCTGCCGCTAATTCTGAGGACGATCAAAAATTTAACCTAAATGTAAAATTCGGTTCTCCCTCTCCCGTAGGGAGCTTAAAAAATGCTGAAGCATCCTCCGGACTCTACGATCTTCGCGGTAATGTCTGGGAATGGCTCAGTGACAACTTCAATCCCTTACCTGAATTCAAACCTCATTACCTTTATGAGGATGTAGCAGCTCCCTTTTTTGACGATCGGCATAAGATGATGATGGGAGGGTCTTGGGCGACTAATGGTTCAATGGCTTCTAAATCTTACCGCAACTGGTTCCGTCCCTACTTTTATCAACATGCAGGTTTTAGGACTGCTCAAAGTCTGTAGCATTGACTCTGACTTGAAGAGGGACAAACTTGTATTGGGTTTTCTGAATTTCTGTAATTTTTATGTCAACACTAGACTCAATCAAAATGAATCAACTATTTTTCTGTGACTTACAACCCACCTTAATTGATTTTCGTCATGAAGTCTTAAAAGGCTTGTCTTTGCCCCAAAAAGCATTTCCTCCCCAGTTCTTCTTCCATGATAAATATGGTTCTGACCTATTTACCAAAATCTGCAAACTAGAAGAGTATTATATCACCCGGACTGAAATTGATATCCTGCAACAAAATAGCCAGGAAATTGCAGATGTTATTGGGAAGAATGCCCTGTTGATTGAGTATGGTAGTGGCAGTATTGAAAAAGTCCACCCCTTGATTGAAACTTTGGAATCTCCCATAGCCTATGTTCCCATAGATATTGCCAAAGAGCATTTGTTTTCGTATGCAGAGTTCACCAGTTCCAAGTATCCTCAGTTAAATATTATTGCTGTAGCGGCTGACTATACTCAAGAGTTTCAGCTACCGATGGACAAAATGCCCCCAGGTGAGCAGATGAAGAATAAGGTGATTTTATTTGCCGGGAGTACCCTTGGTAACTTAGAGCGATCGCAGGCGATCGCCTTATTGCAGAAATCAGCTCAACTGCTAGAAGGTCAAGGAGGGATGTTGATCGGAGTAGACTTAAAAAAAGACCCAACCCTTCTGCACGCTGCCTACAATGATTCTCAGGGACTTACCGCTCAGTTTAACCTCAACATTCTCACCAACATCAATCGAGAACTTCAAGGAAACTTTGACATCGATCAATTTTATCATCATGCTCCCTATAACCCCGTTTTAGGCAGAATTGAACTCCATCTGATTAGTAAAACCTCTCAAGTCGTGACCGTTGCTGGCCAAGAATTCACCTTTCGAGAAGGAGAAAGTATCCATAGTGAAAATTCTCACAAATATAGTATTGAAGATTTGCAAGAACTCTCTGAAGCAGCAGGCTTTAAATTAAAACAAACCTGGACAGATAGCCAAAAGCTTTTCAGTGTAAATTATCTAGATTTAGTCAGTTAATAAAAAAGACATTCCCAGCCTTAAAAGATAAGATAAAACCCTTAAGTTATTTGCGCTCATGAATGTATTATGAATAACCAATTAGCACCGATATTTAACTCAACTCTAGTTTCTTCCGCCCTATCTGCTGCCTATGAACTCGGTTTAATTGAAGAACTTGCCGATCGAAAAATCATAGAAATCAATCAGTTTTGTCAAGATCAGAACTTACATGAACCCTCCGTCAAAGCAATTATTCTAGCTCTCTGTTGCTCCAACATTTGTGAAATTGACCCAACTCACTCTACCGTAAAACCTGGAGCATCCTTTACAGAAGCATATCAGTATAAAGGCTACTTTTTGTGGTTAATTCGAGGCTACGGCCATATGCTGCAAAATTTAGCCTCGATTACTAAAAATGAAAATCGCCATGATGATTTTATTAACCGTGATGGTAAATATATCGCTTTAGGCGGCCGTGATTATGGACAGCAATTTGTCGATGATTATTTTCAGACATTAATGCAGGATTTTCCTTATCACTGTATTGCCGATCTTGGATGTGGTAGCGGTGCAAAACTGATCGATATCGTAACTAAAAATCCCACCCTTCGAGCTATAGGGCTAGATGTTAATCCAGGAGCAGTAAAAACAGCTCAGATGGCTGTACAGACGGCACAATTACAAACAAATATCAAAATCATTGAAGCTGATATTAGCCAGTTACAACCCCAACCAGACTTTGAAGAAGTTGATGTGGTGTTTTCATTCTTTAATGGTCACGATCTCTGGCCGCGCCATAAGTGTTTGAAGTTTTTACAAAATCTATACATTGCTTTTCCCAAAATTAAACGTTTTCTCCTCTGCGATACCTATCGCTCTGATGTAGTTCCTTCAGCAAACATCCCTATTTTCACCCTCGGATTTGAGTTTACCCATGGAGTGATGGGTCAATATATCCCCTCTCTAACAGAGTGGTTAGACTTATTTGCAGATTCAGGTTGGAACTGTGTAGAACATAGAGAAATTGGTATCCCATTTAGTGCAATTTTTGACTTACGTCCCCATTGAGGCTAACCCAAGTTCTAAGCATCATGGAAAATCTGGTTAATCAACATATAAAAGCTCTAAAGTCGAGGGTTGCCGATCCCACTCGAAGTGGTCATGCTATTTATCTCGATCGCAATGAGTTACCTTATCCTCCTTCTCCTGCGGTTATTCAAGCTATTTCTGACGCTGTTCCCCTCCTGAATCGATATCCAGACACTCTAGGGGGATCTCTGCGGAAGACTTTAGCTAACTATGCTAGTGTAGCGGAAGAAGAAATTATTATTGGTAATGGTTCAGATGACTTAATTGAACTCATTGTCAAAGTTTTTATGGCTCCTCAAGAAGAGGTATTAATTCCCAATCCTACTTTTCCAGTTTACGCCTTGTCAACACAAGTGATGGGAGGTAAGCCTAGATTTATGAAACGAGGTGTAAACTTTGATTTAAATATTAAGGAAATTATTAATCAAGTTACTGAGGCAACCAAAATCATCTTTGTTGCTAATCCAAATAATCCTACCGGAAATTTGGTCGATCGCCAGGATCTAAAAATGTTGATCGAAAATGTCAACTGTTTAGTAGTTGTGGATGAGTGTTACTATGAAATGTCGCAACAAACGGTTTCTGATTGGATCAATGACTATAAAAATCTCTTAGTTCTACGAAGTTTTTCTAAGAGTTTTGGATTAGCTAGTTTGAGATTAGGGTATGGCATTGCCAACGCACAAACGATTGATTATCTGTATCGTGCGACTCAAATTTTCCCTGTCAATACATTAGCTTTACTGACCGGAATGGCAGCCTTAACCGATGTAGAGTATGCTAAAGAAAAAATTAAGCAAGTTTGCCAAGAACGAGAAAATTTGAGAGAGAAGATAGAACAGATGGGATTTGGGGTTTATCCTTCGGCTACTAATTTTATTTTTGTTAATACTAAACCTCTGGGAATTCTCTCTGCCGATCTAGTGCAAAGGCTGCGAGAGCAGAATATATGGGTTAGGGATTTTGGTGGTAAATTGGGGTTAGAACCGTATTATTTCAGGACAGCGATTGGTACAATGGATCAGAACCAAAAACTACAGGATGCTTTAGGGAAGGTGATGGCTCATGGGTGATCTTCAAACCGAAGAATACTTACTGATAGAAAAGTTTATTTCAGAACAAAAATGTGAGTCCCTTCTTCAAGATATTTACAAATATAAAGAACGATTTGGCGCAAAAAAGATATCTCGAAATATTAAGCCAATTCCCCTCAGTTATTCTGTGATTGATGGACTCGCCGTTCAATCTCATCTTCCACAAGTTCAAAGCTTATATGAACGAGTGAATGAATTCATTAATCAATCGACCAACCAGCCATTATTTCCCCTAGCTAGTGTTCAAGTAGGGTGTAATGTAAACATTACTGAAAAAGGAGGCACTTATCGCTGGCATTACGATCGCAATGCAGTCACTGCTCTTTTATACTTAAATGAAGTTGAGGGGGGTGAAATTGAGTTTTACCCCAACTATCGAGTCACGCTTCCCAGTGGCAAATTTTCACCGCTTCAAAGTTGGATCGATCGCGTACAACAATCTCCCTTCATCCGTTATGGGTTCGGCCAAAAAGTGGTGGTGAAACCGAAACCCGGACTTCTTCTAGTCATGTGTGGTGACAAATGTCTCCATAGCGTGCGTCCAGTGCTGGGAGGAGGCGATCGCATCAACATCGTTATGGCCTATGATGTGACTAATGCTAGTTATGTCGTAGAAAACCAACTCAATAGCTACCTCTACAGCTCAGAAACCGTCTCAGCATCAGACCCAAATTATTCCCCATCCCGTGATACGCTTAAGGATTAGCCCACGTTTATCAGCCCAATCATTAACCATGAGACCTCAACCCATTCCCCCACAACCCGGTCAAGAGTCTGTTTGGGACTACCCTAGACCCGCCATTTGGCAAGATACGGATAAACATTTAAAAGTCGTTTGCAATGGCATCGTTTTAGCCGAAACGACTAGAGGAAAACGAGTTTTAGAAACCAGTCATCCTCCGACCTACTATTTCCCCATCGAAGATGTGAAAACTGAGTATATTATCGAGACTCCTAAAAAAGGAATTTGTGAATGGAAAGGAGTCTATCACTATTATGATGTTCAGATTGGTGACAAATACATTACCAAGGCAGCTTGGAAACTGATGCAAACCACTGCTAATTTTGGAGAACTGGAAAACCACTATAGTTTTTGGGCTAATGTCATGGATGCTTGTTATGTCAATGATGGGCTAGTTACCCCTCAAGAAGGTAACTTGTATGGAGGATGGATCACTTCTGATGTGGTGGGCCCGTTTAAGGGTGGGCCGGGTACATGGGGATGGTAGAATTAACCCGTGTTTAGGGAGATTCCTGCAACCAATCTTCTAATTTTAATCCATCAATCCTTAACATATCGGAGTCATGGGAGATTAAGGTTAAATCGTTCTCTATGGCAGTTGCGGCAATCAAGATATCAGCCAATTGAATGGGTGTGCCTTTGCGTCTGAGATCGGCATAGATGCGAGATGCTGTATGAATGATGTTCATCTGGTCTAAAAACAAAATTTCAATTTCGTTGTGACATAAGTTTTCAAGAATACCCAACTTTTTTTGAGATTGAATGGCCAATAATCCTCCCTCAATTTCAAAGTAGGTAATACAGCTAATCAAAAGCCGATCTTGTTGCTGCTGAACCTGATGATATTTAGAAAACAGGCGCGGATCGGCTTTGAGGATGGCGCTCAGAATATTGGTATCGAGTAAATAGTTCATGAGCGACCTTTTCTTAAATCAAGCAGAGCGGCATCAAATTCTTGCATTTCTTCTGGCGTTAAATCACTCAAGAGTCCAAACAACATATTTGTGCCTAAAATTCTCCTCACTTTCTCAGTCATGACTTCATCGCTCATCTGTTGCAGCTCTTCCTCGTTGCCATTTCTCAGGAAAACGTCTAAAACCTCATCTAGGGCGCGATCGCCCTCCAAATCCGCAAACACCTCATCCGTTTTCAGGAAATGCTCTACAATGGGGCGGATGCGATGTCTCAGGGTTTCCTGGGTTTTCTGGGTAATGCCATGGTTATTGATAGCACTCTGATCCATGTTTTCCTCTTTCCTAGTTAGTCAATTGCAGCTACAGATAGTATAACGAGATCCCCTAAACCATTGGTGTTTGCAGTCCTCTCTTTGAGTATCAAAAAACAATTAGCCCGAATTACCCGGCAAATGCGGCGAGGGCAAACCTTAAGTGATACCTTACAAGGCATTTTCCCTATTGTCTGTATTCGCGGGATGTTTGTCCTTTTGAATGCGACTAACCCTTCGCCGTTTTAATTCCTAGTTGGCAGTTTCGGCTCACCCATCGGGAAACTGCCAACACAAGATGCGCTCAAGGCGATCGCTCCCACATTGGGGACAGGGCCGATCCTCCGAAGATCCCACCCACTCATAGCCACACTGATGACAGTGAGAAAAGACATTATGCTGGTTCGCTACTTCAATTTTGCGCTTCCAGCGATCGATTTGGGGGCGATCGGATTCAAAGGGAGGGTTCATAAGCAGTCATAGAAATCAAACCAAATCTTCAAGGCCAACCCAAAAACTTATGGGTTTGTAAACTCATCCGCCACTCTGGGTGATGCCAAACAAACTTAACCGTTAAATCAATCGTCTCTAGACTATTCCATTCCGGTTGCAAGAACTTAACCACCTTACCAGAAAAATTGGGTTTAAAGCCCCGCCCTTCCAGGGCGGCTTTTTGCCAAGTCCTCGTGTTATCATAACATTATGAGAACCCTAAAGTTTAAGCTATACAAACACAAGCGCAATAGATACCTAAAGCGACAAATCAATGCGGCTGGGGTCATTTATAATCATTGCATAGCACT